>JAPOYZ010000054.1:4139-7936 GCA_026706325.1 Candidatus Aminicenantota bacterium | reverse complement strand
CGTGCGGGCGCCGGCGTCCGGGGGTAGGGGGCCGTAACTGACTGAAAGGAAAAAAGATCGGGGAAAGCGGGTTTGTGAATCACCGGGACCGCTTTTTGTGAATCCACCCCCCTTGTCCCATTCACACTCCCGGATCGGGCGCGAGACCCCTTGACGCACACCCGAAACGAGTCTCCAAAAATCTTTGCGGCGGCCGAGAGTGGTCATCTCGATCACAACTGAGACGGAGCGCTCCTCCACCGCCGGTGCGCCGCCATCCAGGAGCGCAGACCCTTGGTGGCCACAGGCTCCGGATCGACACCGACGAGGACGGCCCTGTCGTCCTCGTCGGCAATCGGCAGTTTGAACGCCAAGTAGCGCCGGGTCTTCCCGACCGTGCCGTAGTACACTTGCCGGGGATGCTGATGCTTGGGAATGCCGAGCCGTTCGAAGCCGGACACCTTCGGCCTCAGGCAGAGTCCTGCGGTGGAGCCAAACGGTCGGCAAAGCCTAACTGATAAGGGCTCTGAGCCAGGCACCGGAAGGGGAAAAAAGGGCGGGGCGGCTGTCAGGAACCGATTCGGCTGCCTGTTTGTTGCCTGTTCAGCACGTCAAACATGGGGAGTCAAACACCTTACCGGTCCGGCGAAGAACCCGGTAACATATTGAAAACGTTAACGTTCGGTAGTCTTTGACTGTGGGACAGTTGGGACTAACAGTCCCCCCTCCTACGCTTTACCCACGCTCGGAACGCAAGCTAGAATGACCCGTCCCTTGGTCCCATGAGACTTTACGAGTTTGAGTCGAAGCAGCTTCTGGCCCGGAGCGGGATCAGGGTTCCGCGATCTCAACTGATCACTTCAGCTTCCTCCACTTCACTGTCCGAAGACCTCCTCCCCGGAATCGTCAAAGTCCAGACCCTGACCGGAAAGCGCGCCCTCAGGGGCGGCATCCAGCCGGTCGACGGCCTCGGCGGCGTCAGGAGCTTTGCTCGGAAGTTCCTGGAGCAGGGATTCGGGGACGAACCTGTCGATTGCGTCCTCCTGGAAGAACGTATCGACTTCACCGAGGAATTCTTCCTGGGCATCACCTACGACAACCGGGCCCGGAAGCCCCTCCTGCTCTTCTCCCGGCGCGGCGGCGCCAATATCGAAGAGACGGCGCGTTCCAACCCGGACCTGGTCAAGACTCGGTTGCTGCCGCTGGGCGGCGAGGTCCGCACCTATCAGGCCGTCGAATGGCTCTCCGCATGGGGCTTTTCCGGCAAGTTGCTGCTGCGCCTGGCCGGCGTGGTCAGCAAGATGGCCCGCCTGTTTCACCACTACGACGCCCTGCTTCTGGAGTTCAATCCACTGGCGAGCACGGATACGCAGGAGTTGGTGGTCCTGGACTGCCACCTGGACATCGACGACGATGCGCTGAAGCGCCAGTCGCTCGACTTCGAGGGGCTATCCAACCGGATGGAGGGTGTCCGGCAGCCGACGGAGTTCGAGCAGAAAGCCCGGGAGATCGACCAGCTCGACTACCGCGGCGTCGCCGGCAGGATGATCGAGTTCGGCGGCAACCTGGGACTCCTCATCGGGGGCGGAGGCGCCAGTCCACCGCCTTCGACGCGGTGCGGAATTCGGGAGGGTCCCCCGCCAACTATTGCGAGATCGGCGGGAACCCGACGGTCAGGAAGGTGCAGGAACTGACCAAGCTCCTGGTGAGCCGGCCGGGAGTGGATAAATTGGCCGTGATTATGAACGTGGTCAGCAATACACGGTCGGACCTGGTGGCCCGCGGCGTGATCAAGGGGATGGTCGAAGCGGGCAAAGACCCCAGCCGGACCATTGCCGTATTTCGACTCCCCGGCGCCGGCGAGGAGGAGTGCCGGAAGATCCTCGACCACTACGGAGTTCCCTTTTGCGGCCGGGAAGTGTCCATTGACGAAGCCGCCGCCCTGGCGGTGGCACGGGCGGAAACACCAACCGGACACCACGCCTGATGGGAATACTGATCGACCGCGGAACCACGATTCTGGTCCAAGGGATCACCGGCCGGGAAGCCAGTTTCTTCACCCGCGAATCTCTCGACTACGGCGCCCGGGTCGTGGCCGGAGTGACGCCCGGAAAGGGAGGCCAGGAGGTCTACGGAGTCCCCGTCTACGACTGTGTCAGGAACGCTCTTCGCAAGCACCGCATCGACGCCAGCGTCGTCTCGGTTCCTCCCTTCGCGGTCCAGGACGCCGCGCTGGAAGCCATCGAGAACGGAATTCGCCTGCTGGTCGTCATGACCGAGCGCGTCCCCCGGCGGGATGTCGCCACCCTGCTGGACGCCGCGCGCGAGCATGGCGCCCGCATCATCGGTCCCAACAGCCTGGGACTCATCTCTCCCGGCGAGTCCAAGCTGGGGGCCGTGGGCGGCAACGTGGAGAACACGTTTCGGACCTTCACCAAGGGTCCCGTCGGAGTCATGTCCCGCAGCGGCGGGATGACGAGTGAGTTCGCCAATATCCTGGGTCAGGAGGGGCTGGGCCAGTCCACCTGTGTCAGCATCGGAGGCGATCCGCTGATCGGTTCCACCTTTCAGGACCTGTTCCCGCTGTTCGAAAAGGACCCCCAGACCCGGGCGGTCGCCCTCTTCTGCGAACCCGGCGGGGTCATGGAGGAGGAATTCGCCCGGTTCTATTCCTCCCTCTCGAATCCGAAACCGGTGGTGGCATTCATCGCGGGCCGTTTCGCCGACCGGATGCCGGGAACCCGATTCGGCCACGCCGCGGTGATCGTCGAAGGAGACCGCGGCAGCACCCGGAAGAAGCGGGCGCTCCTGAAGGACGCCGGGGTCCCGGTGGCCGACCGGCTGTCGGATGTCCCGAAATACATCAAGGAGTTGCTCAAAGATGGGCATGTTCATTGAGGTCTCGGTCCGGGACCCGGGCTTTCTCGAGACGGGGGAATCCCGCAAGCTGGTGTCGGCCTGCGCCGTGAACATCTTCGAGCCGGCGGAGCGTGGAGTGACCGTCAATCGCCATCAGGAGGACGAGTGCACGTTGTGCGGACGCTGCCTGGAGGTTGCGGGCCGCCGGCTGGAGATCGTGAGGCTCTACGAGAACGCGGGACGACAGACGGGATAGTGGCTGTTGTCCCCTTGCGGCGAGCGGGGGACGAGGGAAGAGCATGAGAGAGATCACCTACTCACAGGCCATCAACGAAGCGATTCGGGAAGAAATGCGCCGCGATCCGGACATCGTCCTGCTGGGCCAGGATATCGGCGTCTACGGCGGGACCTTCGGGGTCTACCGGGGCCTCTGCGAGGAGTTCGGCGAGGACCGGGTCCGGGACGGGCCGCTCTCGGAGGCGGCCACCGCGGGCTTCGGGATCGGTCTCGCCGTAGCCGGCATGCGGGCCATCGTGGAGATCGAGTTCATGGATTTCTCGCCGCTGATCCTGGACGCGGTGGCCAATCAAGCCTCCAAGATGCGCTATTTCTTCGGGGGCAAGGTCAAGGTCCCCCTGGTGCTGCGGATGCCCAGCGCCAGCAAGCTGGGCCTGGGCGCCCAGCATTCCCAGAGCCTCGAGTCGTGGTTCATGCACACTCCGGGATTGCTGATCGCCATGCCGTCGACCCCCTACGACGCCAAGGGACTGCTCAAGGCCGCCGTTCGCCAGGACAATCCGGTCATCTTCATCGAACATGTCCGCCTCTACGCCACCAAGGGAGAGGTGCCCGAGGAGGAGTACAGCCTCCCCTTCGGCAGCGCCCGGATCGTTCGCGAAGGTTCGGACGTCACCGTGGTCGCCATCGCCATGATGGTTCAGGAGGCGGTTCAAGCCGCC
>JAPOYZ010000054.1:0-4129 GCA_026706325.1 Candidatus Aminicenantota bacterium | reverse complement strand
AAGCCGCCGCCGAGTTGGAGAAGGAGGGGATCAGCGTGGAGATCATCGATCCCCGCACCCTGGCTCCCCTGGACGGCGGCACCATCGTCGAATCGGTGAAGAAGACCGGCCGCCTGCTGGTGACCCACGAGGCCTACCGGACCGCGGGCGTCGGAGCCGAGATCGGACAGGTGGCCCTGGAGGGCGCCTTCGACTACCTGGTCGCCCCCATCCGCCGCGTCGCCGGCAAGCACCAGCCGATCCCCGCCGGACCGTTGCAGGACGAGGTCTTTCCGGACCGCGTCAAGTTGGCCGCGGCCATCAGGGATCTCATGGAGGAGGGATAGGACTCATGACAGATCAGGCTCGACACGCCGCAGCCGTCGGCCCGGACCAGGCTCTGGGCTGGTATCGCCAGATGGTCCACATCCGGAAGTTCGAGGAGAAGGTGGTGGAACTCTCCGGCAGGGGACTGGTCAGCGGTTCCACCCACCCCTGCATCGCCCAGGAGGCGGTCTCCGCGGGCTGTATTTCCGCCTTGAACGCGGATGACCTGGTGCTGGCCACCTACCGAGGACACGGCACCTTCCTCGCCCGGGGCGGAGACCCCAAGGCCGCCATGGCCGAGATCCTCTGCCGGGAGACCGGTTGCTGCAAAGGCAAAGGGGGATCCATGCACCTGTGCGACCCCGACATCGGCTTCCTGGGAACCAACGCCATCGTGGCGGCTCACATCCCCATCGCCTCGGGTGTCGCCCTGGCCAACCAGTTGAAGAAGACGAATCGGGTAACCCTCTGCCTCTTCGGCGACGGAGCCTCCTGTGAAGGCGCCTTCTATGAGACCTTGAACATGGTCGCTCTCTGGAAGGTTCCGGTGGTGCTGGTCTGCGAGAACAACGGCTACGCGATTTCGGTTCCGGTGAAGAAATCGTTGAGCGTGGCCGAGATCGCCACCCGCGCCCAAGGGTTCGACATGCCCGGCGTTTCCATCGACGGGAACGACATCGTCGAGGTCTACGAGACCACGAGACAGGCGGTGGAGCGGGCGCGCGAGGGCGGGGGGCCGACGCTGATCGAGTGCAGGACCGTGCGCTGGGAACGCCACAGCGCCCTCTCGGCCGGATTCTACGAGTCGCGCGAGGAGAGGAAACGCTGGCAGGTGGTGGACCCCATCCCCAGGTTTCGCACCGTCCTCACGGATCAGATGGCGATCCGGCCTTCGGTGCTGGAAGAAATCGACCAGGAGGCGGAAGAGGCCGCCGAAGAAGCCGCGGAATTCGCCATCCGGAGCCCGTTTACGGGCACGGCGCAGCTCGAACAAGATATCTTTGTCTGACTGGAGCGGCGGTTTTCTAACCGCCGAATAGGAGGGGCGACTTTCAGTCGCCCTCCCCGGGGGGACACAGTGGGGATGAACGTTAACCTCGCAACGGGTTGTTTCCGGGTTGTTTCCAAATCAGAAGGAGAACCTGAAATGGTTGCCCAGGAATCCTCCGGTCCCAGAGTGATTCTGTGCGGCGTCGGAGGCGTCGGCCGCAGAGTCACCCGCCTGTTGAGCTTCCGTCCCGGTTACCGGATCGTGGCGGCATACACCAGGAATCCTGATCTGGCCGGTCAGGACCTGGGCCGTCTGGCCGGGATCGAACCCAACGGAGTCATCGTCACCACCGACCGGGACGCCGCCCTGCGGCAGCCGGCCGACATCGTGATCGTCGCCACCACCTCGTTCCTGAAAGCGGTGGCGCCCGAGTTGCAGGCGGCGGTGGAACACAATCTGAACGCCATCACCACGGCCGAGGAAGCGGCTTTCCCGTGGCTGACCGACGAGGCCCTGACCGATGAACTGGATCAACTGGCCCGCGACCGGGGAGTGTCGCTCCTGGGGGTGGGGTTGAACCCCGGCTTCATCTTCGACGCCCTGCTGTTGACGGCCACCGGCCCGGCCTGGGATGCCCGCAGGATCCGGATCCGGCGGGTGGTGGACGTCTCCCGGTTCAGCGCCACCATCCAGCGGCGGTTGGGCATCGGTTTCTCCCGGGAGAGGTTCAAGGCGGGGGTTCAAGCCGGAACCATATTCGGCCACATCGGGTTTCCCCAATCCTTTCATCTGGCCGCAAAATGCCTGGGCCGGACGCTGGACGACTATCGGAAGTCGTTCGAGCCGGTCATCGCCGAGCGTCCTTTTTCCAATGACTTCCTGACGGTCCAGCCGGGCCAGACCGTGGCCTTCATCCAGCGGGACGCAGGGATCATCGGCGGAGAGCCCTGGATCGATTCCGAGTTCGTCGCCTTCATCGATCCCTCCGCCGGAGACTTCGTGGCTCAGGACTCGATTTCGATCCAGGGGTACAATCCTCTCAATCTGACCATCCGCCCGGGCTGCCAGCCGCAGTTGGGCTCGGCAGCCATGGTGGCTAATTCCATTCCCAAGGTGATTGCGGCAGAGCCGGGGTTCCGGACCGTGGCGGATCTCCCGCCCCTCTGTCCGCCGTTGACGCACAGCGACGGGTTGGCGGAAGCCGCCCGGAACTGGTGATCCAGGGAGCCCGTCCAGCGACCATGGACAAGATACGAGCCATCCAAGTCATTCCCCTGATTCGGCGCCTGGACCGGGTCTTCAGCGGAAGCACCTACCAGATCGTTTCGCGCAACACCATCTACGCCCGAATCGAGACCGACGGAGGGATCGTCGGCGAGGCCTTCGGTGGGGACGAGGACATCCACCAGCAGAAGGTGGTCCAAATCGCCAACGATTGTCTGGCGCCCCGGCTGATGGGCGCCGAGATCTGGCCCGTGGAACCGCTCTGGCGAAAGATGTTCGACACCCCCGACCTGCCGCTGCACAATCGCGGCATCCACACGCTGGACCTCCTCAACCACGCCATCCTGATGCAGGCCATCGCCATCATCGACATGGCGATCTGGGACGCCGTCGGGAAGTCGTTGGGCAAGCCCTTGTGGCAATTGCTGGGCGGCTTTCGAAGCCGGGTCCCGGTGGTCGGGATCGGCGGCTACTACAAGCCGGGAGCGATGGACGAGTTGGGCCAGGAGATCCAACTCTGCATCGATCTGGGCCTGGCGGGAATCAAGCTGAAGGTGGGGAAGGCCTCGGTCGACGAGGACATCCACCGCGTGGAATACATTCGGAAGCATTTTGCCGAATCCTTCGTGGTCGCCTGCGACGCGAACCAGGCGTGGACGTTTGAGCAGGCGCACCGCTTCGCACAAGGCGTCGCGGACCTGAACCTGGAGTGGCTGGAGGAACCCGTCCGTTGGTACGACCAGTTGGAGGGGTTGAAGCGGCTGAGGAGCTCGACCGCCATTCCCCTCGTGGCCGGGCAGGGGGAGATCTCCAAATGGGGCTGCCGGGACCTGGTCCTGGGCGGCTGCGTCGACACGCTCAACGTGGACGCCACCATCGCCGCCGGCATCACCGAGTGGATGAGGATCGCCTCCTTCGCCGAGACCATGGACGTCAACATGGGTCACCATGAGGAGCCCCAGGTCGCGCTTCACATGCTGGCGGCCATTCCCAATTCCACCTATGTGGAGATCTTCCATCAGAAGGAGCGGGACCCCATGTGGTACGAGCTGGTGGAGGACCTGCCCCTCATCTCCGATGGATTCATGTATCCCAACGAAGGGCCGGGACTCGGCTGGCACTACAATGCCGATGTCATCGACCGATACGGCGAGCCGGCATAGCGTGCAGTTCTCGCCGAGCCGGCTCGTCGCCTGCTTTGCAACGGCCACCTGGAGGATGTTTCCAACACTCTCCAGATCGGGACTATGACTGAGGAGCAATTCCACAGCGGACTGGTGTGGGCAATTTTCCTGATCGCCGTCGTGAGCTTCTCGAGCCTGTTGGTCCTGGCTGCTCCCTACGGCCGCTACTACTCCGGGAAGGGCTGGGGGCCGCACATTTCGAACCGGGCCAGTTGGGTCATCATGGAGCTGCCGTCGGCGGTTCTCTTCCTGTGCATTTTTCTCTCGGGATCAGCCGCATTCCAGACGGTGCCGCTGGTCCTTCTCGGAGTCTGGCAGTGTCACTATCTCAACCGGACGTTCGTTTATCCGACGCGCATTCGGACCGCGGGCAAGAAAATGCCTCTCCTGGTGATGGCCTGCGGCTTCGTTTTCAACTCGATCA
>JAPOYZ010000399.1 GCA_026706325.1 Candidatus Aminicenantota bacterium | reverse complement strand
GCTTCATCAATCCCCTCTGTGCCGCAGACCCTTAGCCATGCTCACGGGGAAGGCGAGGGCTCTCGACTCCTCCGACGGCGTGGGGGCCGCGCTGAGGCGGGTGTTCAGGTTGCAACCGACAGTAGAGTACCGATCCGTTGGGTCCACATGGCGGTCTGCTCGGATCGTTGGAAGGTATGATTGTGCTTGCATGGGACTCTGATGAAGTTGAATCGGCTGGGACAGCGGATACGCATGGCTACGGTATTGTGTGTTGTCCCGTTGGCAATGCCTTCGCCAACTGCGCAGTCCACATCGGGGTCGATCCTGGGCGACGTGGCGGACCGATCGGGAGGATTCCTACCGGGAGCGGTCGTGAGCGTCAGAAACAACGCAACCGGTGCGACCCGGGAGGCGTTGACCAACGAAGTGGGGGCGTTCCGGTTCTCGGGGCTGCCGCCGTCCAACTACTCTGTGACGGTGGAGTTTCCCGGCTTTCGGACCGTGACGCGGCCGTTGGTGACACTGGCCGTGGGCGGCACGACGAAAGTCGATTTCCAGTTGAATGTAGGGGCAGTCGCGGAGTCGATCACCGTCGCCGGGGCGGTACCGCTCGTGCAGCCGACGGAGAACACGATCCAGGTTGTCGTGGCCAACCAGCGAGTGCAGGAACTGCCGACCAAGAGCCGCGACTTCATGGATCTGATGCTGCTGTCGCCGGGCGTGACAGTAGACCAGAGCTCGGCCCGCAGTGGCAACAGCGACTCGGTCAGCTTCTACGGCATGGACGAACGGAACAAGTCGGTATGGCTGGAAGGCGTGGACTTCAATGACGAGGTAACGATGGGCGGTTCGGACATTTCCGAGGCGACCCGGACGCGATTGGGGCAGGAAGCGATCCAGGAGTTTCAGGTGTTGTCGTCGGCCTTTTCGGCCGAATTCGGCCGAACCGGCTCGGGGGCGATCAATGTTGTCGTGAAGTCGGGAGGCAACGACATCCACGGCAGCGGCTTTTACTTCATCCGCGACGACGCCTTCGACAAGGATCCGTTCCGGGTGGTCCGGGGTGAAGCCGTGCCGGATGCCAACCCGCCGCCGTTCCAGACCCAGCAGTACGGGTTCACGATAGGCGGCCCGTTCGTGCGGCACAAGATGTTCTACTTCGGATCTATCGAACGCCGCACCGAAGAGAACAGCTCGCACGTGACGATTCCAGATTCGGTGAGGGCGTTCGTGGATTCCCTGAATGCCGGCTACGATACGTCCAGCGCGCTGCCGCGGTCGGTGGACGAGCGGAACGCGTTGGGCAAGTTCACGCTCAACCTGCATCCGAGGCACACGATGAACATCATGTACCTGTACGACGACAGGGAGTTCACCAACAAGCGGACTGGGCAGGCCAACGGAGCCGACAACGGGTTCGACGACATGCGCAGCTCCTATTACGCAACGGCGAGCCTGACGTCTCTCATCAGCAACAGAATCGTGAACGAATTCCGGGCGAACCGCTCGATCCAGCGCCTGTTCCGGGATTTGCAGGCCAGTGCGAGCGGACGGTTTCTGCCGACGCTGGATTTTCCCTCGGTCGACCTCGGCGCGGCGAGCGACGTCCCCCAGGGCCGGGTCCAGGCGAACTGGATCTTCTCCGACACGATGAGCTGGGAGTGGGGCAACCACTCGTTCAAGTGGGGATGGGAATCGAATCGGATCCTGGCTACGGCCGACGCGAACGTGGATTTCCAGGGGGTCTACCGGTTCCCATCCGATACGGCGACGTTGCCGGACCGCTATACGGCGAACTTCAACCTCCCATTCGAGAACGGCACTTCAACGGAGCCGAGGTTCATCAGCATCCGCCGCGACGTGGCCTCCTACGCCGCATTCGTCAACGACACGTGGCGGGTGACGCCGAGCTTCACGATCAACATGGGGCTGCGCTGGGACAAGCGGACCTACCTGGATGTGGACGGGGTGGCGTCTATCGGCGGACCGGACGCTTTCGAACAGCCGGGTTTCTCGCGGGACCGGCCGCAGGATGTCTGGGTGTCAGTGGCGCTGGGCGAACTTGGTGCCTTGCCGGTGAGGGATTGGCGTCCGGGTGTCGAGGACGAGCTGGATCTCTCGCCGCGCTTCGGTTTCGCCTGGGATGTGACCGGCAATGGTCACGCGGTGGTTCGGGCCAGCTATGGCATCTTTCATGACCGGATCAACACGAGCACGCTCCGGAGCCGGGTCTTGGGCTACAACGGGCTGTTGACTTCGGGGACCCAGTTGAACGCCTCGAACGCGGCGCAGAACGCGATCATCCAGAGGAACTTCCCGAACCGGATCGCGACCTTGCTGTTGCCGGGAGGCGCCAGCGTCGGTGGAACCCCCGATGCACCTTCGGCGCGGATGAACACCCCCTACACCCAACAGTCCCACGCCGGCTTCCAGTACGGGATCAAGCGGGACCTGGCCGTGTCGGTGGACTTCGTGCACATCTTGGGTCTGAACTACGACTGGGGAACGGGCCTGTCCACCTCATGGGAGCCGAACGCGCCGCTGCCAGGGGCCACATCGCCGTCGGGGCGAGTCTGCCCGTTCGCCCGCCAGATCGTGGCGCAGTTGGGGTTACCGGCAACGGCGGCCAACCTGCGTTCCAACAGTGCGGGCTGTCTGCGGATCCAGGTCGCCGACTTCACCAACCGGTTGCACATCAACAGCTTGAGTTTCCGGCTCGAGAAGCGGTTCACGCGGGACTTCGGTTTCCTGGCCGGCTACACGCTAGGCTCGGCGAAACACTTCGACTGGACCTCACCGCACATCAAGCATGGCGAGGCCAATTTCGGCCCGACCGAGAACGACGTGCGGCACCGTTTCACGGGCAACTTCATCTACCAGTTTCCCCACGACGTACAGGTGTCGTCGATCCTTACAGCCAACACCGCGCCGCCCTACGACATCACGACCGGCAACGACGACAACTTTGACTTCCTGCGCAACGACCGTCCGGCGGGAGTCGGGGCCTGGGCCGGCCGTGGCGCGAATTTCTTCCGGTGGGACCTGCGGTTGACGAAGAAGTTCGTCATTACCGAGGACATGAGAGTGGACGTGATGTGGGAGATGTACAACATTGGCAATCGGGCCAACCTCGTGAACTTCAATGGCAACCAGCGCTCCTCCAGCGCTAACCAGGCGCGGGGCGTCATCCCCAGCGGTCAGTTCCAGGGTCAGTTCGGACTGCGGTTCGTTTTCTGATTGCGAGCCGGAGCCGTGGATCCGTCCCGGATCTGGGATTCACCGCCATAACCCTTGAAACTAAAAGCACTCGCCCGAAGCTCTGCAGGACGGAGCACGGGACTGTTAGTCCCCCACTCTACCCTGCTGCCAAGCGATTCGCTGGATGGAAAGTGTAGAGGGGGACTCCGTCCCCCTAACCCCCCTTCGGCGGTAGGAAAACCGCCGCTCCCGGCGACTGGGAAGTTGCCGTTCCCCGAATCTCGAAGCTCGCCGGCTCCACCAGGGACTGGCCCGACACTTGGTCCTGCACCTGCAGCATGATCCGGTAGGTGCCGGGAACCAGGTCCTTGAGTTCCATCTCCTGGATCAGCACCACGCGATCGTCCAGTTGGATCATTCGGGGCTCTTCCACCAGGATCCGGTCCCTTCCGCGGAAGACCAGGAGCTTGGCCTGAACCAGCGGCGCCAGCATGGCCTGGTCCACCTGGAGCTCGTAGATTTCGGTGTAGACGTGCAACTTCGATCCGGTCCGGAACTCGCGGGTGATGTTGGGAAAGACCTTCAGCCCGCTGGGCGTGTTGAAAGGGTCCGACAGTGTCTCTTCCCGTGCGGATGAGGCCAACCCGTCCGCCAGGATGAGGCTGCTGGTGGCCAGGTTCCCGGCCTTCGACTCGCTGACGTGAATGGAGGTCGCGGCCTGGGACACCCGCTGGCTGCGCGTGTCCTTGGCCACCAGGTTGAACTTGAAGCGTCCCGGCCGGAGCGGAATCTGCTTCTGGTAGAGGAAATGGGTCTCCGTGCTCAGGATCTCGTCGACTCCCTTGTCTCCGGCCAGAGTGTCCTCGAACTCGTAGACCACCTTCCCTGACAGGTCCTCGACCTTGCCGTAGATCTCGACCGTCGCCCGTTGGTTCGATTCCCCGAACTGCGCGTACGACAGCTCGGTCGCGGGAATCTGGACGGTCAGAGGGATCAGGAAGGCGTTCTGACCCACGCGGTAGACTGCGGAGACCACCTTCAGAGGGATCGGATTGTAAAGAATCCGGGTCTCCACTTCGGTGGCCAGCTTTTCGAACTTGAACTCGGGAGGCCTGCGAAGGTCGAAATATTGCCTCAGGCGGTCGAAGGGCTTGGCGCCCCTCATGTACATGGGCTCGGTTTCCAGACCCAGGCGCCGCATTGCCAGATCGGAGACCATGCTTCCGTCGCGGGTCGCCAGGCCCATCTGTTCCCAGCGGGTCGGCCCTCCGCCGCTCACCCAGAGGGCGTCCTTCTCGGAAGGCCTCAGCGCCAGCTTGTATTCCCCAGTCTTGCTGGCGTCCACGAACTCGATCTCGATTCCCGATCCGATGCCCGCAATGTAGTTGTAGAACCAGCGCTGGAAGGCATAGGTGCTGGTCCAGCCGCCACCCTCTTCGGGCCGGCGCCGATACATGCCCCCCATGTGGTCATCGATGGTGTTGGGGGGACCGTAGGTGATGTAGATGCGGCCCCGGTCCGTGTACCAGCCCTCCACGCCGGAAGCGTAGCGTTCGTTGGCATAGGCGATGCGGCGGTAGTGTTCTTCCTTGAATTCGTTGTAGGTGGTCCTGGGGTCCGGGTCCCTCCGCCTCCAGAACTGCTCGATGAAGGCGTCCCGCTCGTCGTCGGCAGTCAGACTCTGGAAGATCTCCCGTTCCTCTTGGGTGATGATGTAGACCACGTCCTCCCGGAGCCACTTCCGGTAGTAGTCCTCCTGCTCCTCCCGGAGCATCTTCTCGCGGCGCTCTTCGTCGCTTTGGGATTGCCCGGCGGTGTCCGTGGAGGCGGACGCCAGCAGGATCAAACCGGCGGCCACCGAGTTTCGAAGGGTGAGCATCCTTATGAAGACAATATAGCAGCCCGTGGAATGATCATTGCGGGGGATCCGCCATCAGCCATTCCGAATAGAACTGGAAGGAAAAGACCTTGCTGCGCTGCATGTGGAATCTGAGCTGGAGGACGCGCCCCTTCAGAGCCGTCAGGTCGAATTTTTTCTTCCAGTTCACGGTGTGCGCGACAGAGTCTCCCCGAAACGACTGGCAGTCCTCACGCGAATAGCCGGGCAGGGGCTCCCCGGTCGCGGGGTCCAGGATTTCCACCTGGATGGCGCCCTCGTCTCCCGCCGTCGACCCGTTCAGTCTCAGCCGGTTCCCGGAGAATCTCAGCGGCTTGGTGGTGAAGCTGCCCCGTCCCGCCGCCAGCGAGACGAAGCCGTCCAGGCGCAGGACCGCCAGATTCTGGGAGCTCTCCTGGTTCTCACCCCGGCGCACCCCCCAATGGCCCTTCTTGAACCCGGTGTAGTAGAGCCAGATCTCGCCCCGGTCCTCCCGGACCAGGGGAGGCTGGGCCACGAAGATCATCCCCGAGTCGTAGCTGCCTTCCGGTCCGTTGGGAATGAAGGGCCGCCGCTGTCCCACCCGCTGCCAGTTCGTGCCGTCGCGGCTGAAGGCCAACTGGATGTCGATGCGGTCCAACCAGGGGTTTCGCGCCAGATCCCGGCTGGGAGGCGTCATGGGCTCCATCCCCGGACAGATGTGATAGGGGGTCAGGAACCCGATGTAGATCCCTTCGTAGAGCAGGGTCTCGAAGGTGTAGAACCCGCCGGTGCAGGGGGCGTCCTTCTCGTCCGGGGGAACCAGGATGTATTTCCGGTTCACCTCCACCGGGTCCCTCATCTCCACGGGGGCGTCCCATTTGAGAAAATCGGGACTGGTGGCGATCCCCGGAGTCCTCACCCGGCCCTCGCGCCTCGTGCCCCGAAACGACGGATGGTCCATGAAGATCGGCGGCCAGAGACGGATGTGAGCCACGTAGAGGTTGCGCCGGGGGTCCCAGAAGAAGACCTGGTGGGTGTCGTTGTTCAGGAAGACCGGATTGATGCCGTCGTAGAGTTCCCATTGGATGCCGTCGGGGGAATGGGCCGCCCAGACTCCGTTCACCTTCGGGTCCTTGCTGTTGTGGCGGTAGAGCATCTTGTAGCGCTTGCGGGGATCGGACTCGTGCGGGTCGCGCGCCACGCCGGGGGCCCGGGCTCCAACGTCCTTCCCGAAGACGAAATTGTGGTTGCGGGAGGCTTCTCCCGGGCACCACCGGGAGTGGTAGTCGAACTGGCCCACCATTGGCTTGTCCCAGTTGAGGCCGTCGCGGGACTCGTAGTAGCCGACGAAATTGTCCGACCAGTCGTAGTTCACCACCTGGTGCCACATCTGGTAGACGCCCCGGTCCGGATCGTAGGCCAGGTTGGGGGAATTGCCGAAGTGCATGTCCGCCTCCCAGCACCGGTCCATCCGGATTACCGGGTTCCCGGCATATTTGAGCGGCTGGTTCATGATCCGGTAGACGCCCTGCATGGATTCGATCACGTGGTCGTCGAAGAAGAGCTGCTTCCGCGACCCCACGTCGACTGGATTGGCCCGGATCCCGGCTCCCCACACACCCAGAAGCAGAAACAGGCATTGAAGCCGACGTAATCCCCTGCGGACGAACATGATTGATTTCTCCGTTGGACCGGCTCGATGTGTTCGGGGCCTGGATGCCACCCCGCGACTTGTTAAAACTCTACAGGGTCGCCGCCGCATTGTCATTTGATCGGACGGGAAAGGCCGGTACACTGGTTGATAACATCGGCCGTTCCTATAAGACTTCCGCGAGAGGTTCAGTGATGCATGAAGATCCGATGGACGTGCTCCGCCGTGACGGTTATGTGATCCTGCGATCGGTCATTCCGGCCGACAAGGTGGGTGCAGTTCGAAGAAGTGTCGCCGCTACGGTTCGCGAGCACACGAGCCTGCCGCTGCCCCAGGGATACGTCACCGGTTTCCTCCGCTTGAATCAGGCCATCGCTCCCTACCTGAACCATCCCCGGATCATGGCCGTCGTCGACGAGCTCTTCGGTGACAACGCCCGCATCTCCATGCTCACCGGAACCATCAACGGCCCCGGACTTCAACGGGGGACAGTCCACGCCGACTGGCCCTACAACCAGGACCAGTTCTCCTGCGTCCGTGCCCCCTATCCCGACGTGATCTTGAATCTGGTGACCATGTGGATGTTGTCCCGGTTCACCCGGGCCAACGGCGGGACCATGGTGATACCCGGCAGCCACCTGCGGAACCGGGCTCCCCGGAAAGGGACCGACCTGGATCCCAACTCGGTATTCGAGGGGGAGACCCAGATCGAGGGAAACCCCGGCGACGTGGCCGTCTTCGATGCCCGGACCTGGCACAGCATCGCGCCCAACGTGTCCAACGAGGAGCGGGTCGGGGTCCTGGTTCGATACGCTCCCTGGTGGGTCAACCTGGGGCCGTTGCGCCCCGGCAGCCGCGACCGGAAGCAGATCATCGAGGATCGGGGAGGAGGCGACCATACCGATCCCAAGGTCCAACCCCTGCCGGAATCGGTCTATCAACGCCTTCCCGCCGACGTGCAGCCCCTCGTCTACCACATGGTGGTTCCGGACTAGTTCCCCAATGCGCGCGGAGAGACCCGCCGCCGCAGAGCGAACGTTCGGGCACATGCAATGGAACAATACGACTCCATCGCCGAAGCCTACCGGGATTCCAAGCAACTCCCGTTTCGGCACCTGATCGAGCGGTTCACACTGTTCGAGCTCCTGGGAGAGATTGGAGGAAACAGGGTCCTGGACCTGGCCTGCGGGGACGGCTTCTACACGCGCCTGCTGAAACGGGCCGGCGCTGCCGAGGTCACCGGCGTCGACGTCTCCAGG
>JAPOYZ010000093.1 GCA_026706325.1 Candidatus Aminicenantota bacterium | reverse complement strand
CGGACGGCACCCGAATCGAACGCTGGGCCGAGCCGCCGGGTCTCGTTACTGCCGTCAAGCCGGGAACGGGATTGCCGGAACCCGCCATGCGGATGCGTGAAGAGCCCTTCAGGGCTCCCTGGCTGGGTCTTGGATTGCCGGTGAACGTGCGCCCGGAGGTTCCCGTTCGCCTGGAATTGGCGGGAGTGAATTCAGAGCGCCTGCTGCCCGGCATGGACCAGCGAGTGACTTGGCGCATGGTGGCCGACGATCCCGCGGTGACCCTTCCGCAGGAGCTTACGACCAATCGCGCAATCACCCGCGAACTGCGGATCCGGACCGTGAAAGGGCAGGGGGAACCGGGCGCCGGCGCCATTGTCCTTGCTACCACCATGGGCACGGTCCATGGGAAGTTCAACTTCCTGGCGGAGGGGGAAGTGGAGTTCCGGGGACGGAAGCAGATGATCCGGAGCCGCGCCCTGACTTTCGACGTGGTGCAGGGCTACCACATCCGAGTGGAGGAAACGAGTCTGACGCTCCAGCCGGGTGGTAGTGGGCAATTGCGGGGCCGGGTCGAACGCGATCCGCTTTTCGACCGGTCGGTAAACGTTCAGCCTGAGAATTTCCCTAATGGGGTTCTTTGCGAGTCGGTTCAAGTGGACCCGGAGCAGGAGGAATTTCGGATCCCTTGCACAGCCGGTGAAACGGTTCAGCCAGGTGAGTACGCCATTGAGTTGTCATCGTCCTCGACTCTGGCGACCCGGACGGAAACGCAGGTCCCCTATCGGATTCCATCCGTGGCAACCCGTTTGATCGTCGCGGGCAAGGAGTCGAAGAAGAACGAAGCGGGCGTGGTTTCTCTCCGGACGAGGGACTGAATAGTTTAATCGGGGGCGTCTATGTTCACGGTACGCGTATCGATGCGGTTGATCCCCATAAGTGCCATGTTCGCCGGTCTGCTCTGGGCCTTGATTCCGTCGTCCGCGCTCGGAGTTGGAGCAACTGGGGCGACTATTGAGGAGTTCCAGGAAATTCGGGTCGAGCCTTCTCCTCTGGTCTTCTCGGGACCGGGTTCCGTCAGAAGGATTCTGGTCACCGGAATCACGGCGACGGCCGATTACGAAGATCCGGGCGGTCTGGTGGAGGTTCAGGGCGAGGGTTACCTCCACCCGAAGAAATCCGGAGAAACAACCCTCAGGGTGACGGCTGAAGCCCTCGTTGCGGACGTGGCGGTTCGGATCGAGCCGGCGGGCGAACAAACGACCACCTTCCTGAAGGACGTCTTGCCGGTCATCAACAAGGTGGGCTGCACCCAGGGAGTTTGTCACGGAGCGGCCAAAGGGAAGAACGGCTTCAAGCTCTCGCTCCGGGGCTACGATCCCCGGTTCGACTACCAGTCGCTGCTCTATGACATGTCGGGCCGGCGCTTCAATCGGGCCGATCCGGCTCGAAGCCTGATGTTGGCCAAGCCGACCCAGGAGGTGGCCCATGGCGGCGGCCTCAGGTTGAAGCGCGATTCGCGCTACTACGACACCCTCCTGCAATGGATCACCGACGGAGTGCCCTACGGCGAGGACTCGACGGATCGTGTGCGACGGCTGGAGGTCCTGCCCGAGGAGGTCTTTCTGACGGCTCCCGGCCGGAAGCAGAGTGTGGTCGTGCTGGCCGAATATGAGGACGGCAGCCTTCGGGACGTCACCCGCGAGGCTCATCTCGGCAGCAGCAATACCGAGGCCATCGCCGTGACGGACGGTGCGTTGGTTGAGGGTCAGCGGGTCGGAGAAGGAGCCCTGCTGGTCCGTTACGAGGGGAAATTCGTGACGGTTCCGGTCACGGTGCTGAATCCCAGCTCCGGGTTCCAGTGGCGTCCGCTGCCTCAGTACAACTACATCGACGAACTGGTGGACGGGAAGCTGGAGCGGATCCGAGTGCAGCCTTCACCCCCGGTGGCGGACAGCGAATTCCTTAGACGGGTTTCTCTGGACCTGACGGGGCGTCTTCCGGGTCCCGAGGAGATCCGGGCCTTTCTGGCGGATCCGGCCGACCGGCAGGAGAAGCGCACCCGAGCCATCGATCGTCTCATGGGAAGTGACGCCTATGTCGATCACTGGACCCTGAAGTGGGGCGACCTCCTGCGCAACAACCGGAAGTTCCTGGGCCACAAGGGCATCTGGTCTTTCCGGGAGTGGATCCGGCAGTCGGTGGCCGAGAACAAGCCCTACGACCAACTGGTCCGGGAACTGCTGGCCTCCAAGGGGAGCACGCTGGAAAACCCCGCCGTCAACTACTTCCGTGTGGCGCGGACTCCCCAGGACGCCATGGAGACCACGACGCAATTGTTCCTCGGAGTTCGCATGGTCTGCGCCCAGTGTCACGACCATCCCTTCGAGAAATGGACCCAGGACCAGTACTTTCAGATGTCGGCATTCTTCTCGGCCATCGGGATCCGTCCCGGGTTCAAGAGTGGGGAAGAGATCGTCTACGAGAAACGTCAGGACGCCGAGCTGAAACATCCCAAGAATGGGCGCGTGGTGGAGCCCCGTTACCTGCTCCCCGTCAAGGGTGCCCCCAAATTGGATGGTACGGGTGATCAGCGCCCCGCCCTGGTGGAGTGGCTGATCTCCAAGGAGAATCCCTTCTTTGCTCGGGCGGTGGCCAACCGCGTCTGGAGCTATTTTTTCGGACGGGGCATCATCGAACCGGTGGATGACATCCGGGCTTCGAATCCGGCGGTCAACGCTCCCTTGTTGGATGCCTTGGCGCAGGATTTAAAGGACCACGACTACGATCTTCAGCATCTCATGCGGACCATCGTCGAGTCCCGGACCTACCAGGCGTCGATCCAGACCAACTCCTGGAACGAGAACGACGGGATCAACTTCTCCCGGAGAATTCCCCGGCGCCTCAGCGCGGAGCAGTTGGCCGATGCAATCTCCGCGGCGACCGGCTCGCGAGTCGAATTCGAGACGGTTCCCGACGACTCTCGTGCGGCCCAGTTGCCCGATCCCCACGTGGAGAACGGCGAGTTTCTGGACCTCTTCGGGCGGCCCCAGCGGGACGAGCCCTGCGAGTGCGAGCGCAAGAACGACATGAGCCTTTCCCAGGCGTTGAATCTGGTCAACGGTCCCACGGTGGGACGGGCCGTGGCGGACCCCCAGGGGCGGGTCGCATCCCTGATTCTGGGAGGCGCCTCGGACCGCGAGCTGATCGAGGACCTTTACCTGTCCACACTGAGCCGTCCGCCCACGGAATCGGAGTTCGCCTCCGCGGCTCGTCTGTTCGAAGAACGGGAAAGCCGGGCCGGAACGGCCCAGGATCTGCTCTGGGCGCTGCTGAACAGCAATGCCTTTCTGTTCAATCGTTGATTCCAGATACGCGAGGTTGCAAGACGCAGACCGAAAATAGAGAATAAAACGCACGGGCCGGCTCTCCACCGGCTGTCATGCGCAAGCTTTTGAACACGGAGGATTCACATGCTAGTCGTACCAGGTCATCGCGCATTTCTTTGTGACGGTCCGACGCGCCGGGAATTTCTGCGGGTCGGCTCCATCGGCCTTTTCGGTCTCGGCCTTCCCAATTTCTTCTCCTGGCAGGCCGCCCAAGCCGCCTCCACGTCGACGGTGGCCGGCGACCTGGTGGCCAGCAAGGGCTTCGGCTCCGCTAAGAGCGTGGTCCTCCTCTTTCTCCAGGGTGGACCCAGTCACATCGACATCTGGGATCCGAAGCCGGACGCCCCGGCCAACATTCGGGGCGAGTTCAAGCCCATCAAGACCAAGGTTCCCGGTATCTGGCTCAGCGAGACCATGCCCAAGCTGGCCCAGCAGGTGGACAAGTGCACCTTGATCCGCTCCATGAGCTACACGCCCAAGGGGCTGTTCAACCACACTGCGGCCATCTACCAGATGCTGACGGGATACCCCCCTGATCGGGTGTCTCCGTCGGGCCAGTTGGAGCCACCGTCCCCCGCCGATTTTCCGACTGCGGGGTCTCACATCTCCAAAATGCTCCCCCTGGATGAACCGGTGCTGCCCTTCGTGGAGATGCCCCGGCCGCTGCAGGAATCCAACGTGGTGGGGAAAGGAGGAGCCGCCGGGTTCCTGGGCAAAGCTTACGATCCCTACCGGCTCTACCAGGATCCCAACAAGCCGATCCGCCTGGATGACCTGTCCCTGCGCCAGGAGGTTCCGCCTCAGCGGTTGAAGGACCGCTTCACTCTGCTGAAGGGAATCAACAAGTCCATGCCCGACCTGGAGAAGGCCGTGGGCCAGCACGCGCTCGACGAATACTACGAGCGGGCCTATGACTTGGTCCTCTCGGGCAAGGCCCGGGCTGCCTTCGATCTGGAGCAGGAGCCGGTCGCGGTGCGGGAACGTTACGGGCGAACCACCTTCGGACAGGGGGCTCTGATGGCCCGGCGTCTGGTGGAGGCGGGAACCCGCTTCGTTCAGCTCAACTGGCCATCCGTGGCCAACGGGAACCCGGAGACGACGGCCTGGGACACCCACGCCGCCAACTTCGGTCCCCTGAAGAACCTGCATTGCCCGGTCCTGGATCAGGCGCTCTCCGCGCTCCTGGAGGACATGGACGATCGGGGACTGCTGGAGGAGACGTTGGTCGTGACCGTAGGAGAGTTCGGCAGGTCGCCGCGTCTGGGCGTGAGCACGTCGGGGAACACCAACGCTCCCGACGGCCGGGACCACTGGCCCTACTGCTACACGGCGCTGGTGGCGGGTGCAGGCGTCGCTCGCGGAGTGCTCTACGGAGAGTCGGACGAGACCGGATCCTCGCCAAAGGAAAAGCCGGTCCATCCCAACGATCTGCTGGCATCCGTCTACTTCAGCCTGGGTATCGACCCACACATGGAGGTCCTCAACCACTTGGATCAGCCTCGTGAGCTGGTCAAGGGGAACCCCCTGCTGGATCTTTGGGGATAGTTCGTCCGGACGAGAGCAATTCTGACGCCGGACAACCAGCGGCGGCCGGGACCGGCCGCGCAGTCTTCATCCCTGCCATTGGAAGGCACGCGCTCCCATGCACCGGTTCGGAGCCGCGCCCTCCTGCACGTCGCCGAGCAATGACTCACGTGGCGGGTTAACCTGAACGGACCCTGTCCGCCGTGCACGCGCGCAGCCCCCTCCAGGTGCTGTAGCACATGGCGACAAGTACCAGCGCAAAGGGGAGGGCGGCGGCGAGGGTAGCCGCCTGCGCGGCCACAAGGCCGCCGCCGAGCAGTAGCGCGATGGCGGTCAGCCCCTCGAAAATGCACCAGAACGCGCGCTGGACAACCGGCGCATCCAGTTTGCCGCCGGCGGTGATGGTGTCGATGACCAATGATCCGGAGTCGGACGAGGTGACAAAGAACACCACGACCAGCACGAGGCCGATGAACGACGTGACGGTCGCAAGGGGCAGCGTCTCCAGCAGCGCGAACAGGGCGATCTCCGGCTGCTGTGCCTGCACCGCCGCGATCACGGCGGGATGACCGCGGTCGGCGTACTGCGACACTGCGGTCCCGCCGAAGGCATTCATCCAGGTCGTAGCCGTCAGCGTCGGGAGGACCAGCATGCAGGCGACCAGTTCGCGCACGGTCCGGCCCCGCGACACCCGGGCGATGAACAGGCCGACGAAGGGGGCCCACGAGAGCCACCAGGCCCAGTAGAAGGTCGTCCAGCCGTGCATGAAATCGAGATCCTCGCGGCCCACCCAGTTGCTGAGCGGTCCGATGGACGCGAGATACTGGCCGAGGCTCGCGACGGCGCCGGTGGCAATGGCACGCGTCGGTCCGACCGTCAGCACGAACGCCAGCAGCAACAGGGCGAGTAGCAGGTTGGCCTGGCTCAGCCGCTTGACCCCCTTCTCCATGCCGCTGACAACCGACGCCAGCGCCATTCCGGTGATACCGGCGATCAGCAGCACCTGGGTGGTGTCGGTCGATGGCGTGCCCCACAAGCGGGCCACCCCTGCCGCCAACTGCTGGGCGCCCAGGCCGAGCGATGTGGCCAGCCCGAAGAGCGTGGCGAAGACGGAAAGGGTGTCGAGGCCGTGGCCGAACCGCCCCCACACGGCCTCTCCCATGAGCGGATAGAACGCCGACCGCAGCGCCAGCGGCAGGCCGAGGTTATATGACGCGAAGGCGATCGACACCGCCACCACCGCGTACATGGCCCATCCATGGATTCCCCAGTGGTAGATGGCGCTGGCCATGCCGAGGCGCGCCGCTGCCGCCGTGTCGGCCGCATCGAGGCCGAGCGGGGGTTGCAGGAAATGCTCCACCGGTTCCGCCACCCCGAAGAACATGAGGCCGATGCCCGTCCCGGCGGCGAACAGCATGGCGAACCAGGCCGGCCGGGAGTAGTCCGGACGGGCATCCGGACCGCCCAGTCGCACACGGCCGGGCGGCGTCACCAGCAATAGCAGGCAGAAGAGCACGAAGAGGTTGCTAGTGCCCATCAGCAACCAGTCGAAGGTCGACGTGAGCCACGCGCGCAGCGCCTCGAAGGCGAACGCCGCTTCGGCCTGAAATGCCAGCACCCCGGCAACGAATGCGATGATGGTGAGGCTGGAGACGATGAAGACGGGATTGTGGATGTCCAGACCGAGGAACCGGACGTTGTCTTGACCCAGCCTGTAGTCGATCCCGGAGTTCTCAGCCATATCCCGCAATTCTCACCAGGGGGCGTGACGATCGCGCAGGATTTTCGCCCTCAGCGCGTGCTCGCGACCGAGAGCGTAGTGGTGACTACGTTTGAGGGAGCATGTGCGCGCTGAGGGCGAAAAGACCAGCGAGCGCGCGCCCAGCGAAGTCTGTCCCGGAGAATCCTCGAAAAAATTCGCGCAAATGCTCAAAAATAGATTCTTTTTAGTCATACACGTAGCGACCTGGTGAGAAATGCGGGATGGGACCGTAAACGACTTGGCACAGCACTCTACCCGTCGAATCCGCACCACTCCAGGATGGTGAGCGCGTAGATCGTGAGTCCTTCCACGACCTGATCCAGCTCCAGGTATTCGTCGTAGCAGTGCGCCCGCCGGTAGTCGCCCGGCCCCATGAGCAGTGAGGGCACGCCGCATTCCTGGTAGAACCGCGCGTCGCTCACGGGTTGCCAGGTCATGTAGCGGGGCTCCTGTCCCAGCACGGTTTCGTAGGCGAGGCCGGCGGCGGTGACCAGCGGATGGTCCTGCTCGATCCGGAACGGCGGCCAGTCCAGCCGCCACTCGACGTCGGGGGGATGCTCCCTGAGCCAGGGGTCCATTTGGCAGACGGTCCGAATCCGCTCGTCGACCTCTTTCCGGACTCGCTCGTAGCTGTCCTGCGGGTCCCGCCAGACGGCCGCCCCCAGCTCGCAGTGGTCCGCCACGAAGAAGGGAATCTCGATCCCCTTGGGATGGCCGTGGATCCAGGCCGTAATGATGGACGGGTAACCCATGGGAGTGAGGCCCCGCGGGTCCAGCTTGCTGGCGGCCCACTCCTCATCCAGCTCCGCCAGGCCCCGGTAGATCTTCAGGGCCTTGCCGATGGCGTCCATGCCCACCTCTCCCCCTTCGTAACCCATGCGGTAGGTTCGGTACCCCATGGCGGCGTGGACCGGTTTGCCGGTGACCTCGATGTGCAGCCATGACGCGCCGCCGGAAGCCAGGCAGATGCCGTGGCGGTGGGGCGGCGCCGATGACTCGCACACCAGGCAGGCGTCGGTGACGGTGCGGGGGTTCCGGGGCAGGAAATATCCGGGCCCGTGCGTCTTCCCGTCCATGGTCTCCTCGCCCACCGTGGCGTGGAGCTGGAGGTCTCCCCGGAGGCGAAACCCTGCCCGTTGGATCACTTCGACCGCTTTGATCATGCAGGCCAGGGGGCCCTTGTCATCGGTGGAACCGCGGCCCCAGAGCTTCCCCTCTTCCAGGCGCGCGCTGAACGGGTCGCCCCAGCGCCACTCCTCGTGGGCGGGGATGGCGTAAGGCTTCACGCCGGACTCGACGTCGATGCGCAGAATGGTGC
>JAPOYZ010000538.1 GCA_026706325.1 Candidatus Aminicenantota bacterium | reverse complement strand
AAGGACTATTCTCCCTACATCGAGGAGTTGAACCTGGGCCGTTTCATGTCCTCGGTGGTGGGGTCGGAGATCGACACGGCGTTCGGTCACTTCAACAGCTTCCCCATGTCGTTGAACCGGTGGCAGGAGCGATCGTACCGCCATTCCATTCTTACGCCGGGAGAATTCCTCCGGCTGATGCGGCGAAACCCGGGCGACGATATCGTCCAGATCAATCATCCCCGTTACAGCAACTCCAAGGGAGGCTACTTCAACACCCGGCTCAACCGGGAGACGGGGGAGATTGAATATCCGTACTTCGAAACCGGCTTCGATCAGTTGGAGGTCTACAACGCCCTCACCGTGCTGGAGGACCGGGAGAATCCCCGATTCGGCCGGAACCACAGGCTGGACCAGAACCTGAAGGACTGGTACAGCCTGCTCAACCGGGGGATCGCCATCACCGGCGTGGGCAACACGGACGCCCATCGTTACCCCAGCGAGTTGCCCGGATACCCGCGCAACTATGTCCTCTCGGACACGGACAATCCGTGGGAGATCGATCCCTACAAGGTCGTCGATGCGATAAAGCGGGGCGCGTCGTCCGCTTCGCTGGGTCCCTTCATCCGCTTGACCATCGACGACGGTGTTCAGATGGGCGCCATCCACACCGCCAAAGGCGACTCGGTGATGGTGCACGTCAACGTCCAGAGGGCGCCCTGGATTCCGCTGGACCGGGTGGAGATCGTGGGCAACGGCAAGGTGCTGAAGACGCTCTCGACTCTTGAGGCCCAGGAGGACACCCGGCACCATTGGGACATCCAGATCAAGGCCGACCAGGACACGTGGATTCTGGTGCTGGCCACCTCCGACCGGCCCTGGGAGAAGCCATTCTCCCAGTTCAGCTCGTTCGCCTTCACCAATCCCATCTGGGTGGATTTCGACGGGAACGGCTATTTCGATCCTCCCAATCCCGGCTATCCCGCCAACGAGACGGCCGAGTAAGAGGAATCAGGCGGGACCGGCCTCGGCGAACCTGCGGGAGTTCTTCACCTGGATTGGTGCGGGGTGGTCCGGAGGCCGTCTGCCCTACTCCGGCTCCGGGGGTTGGAACTGCTGGGACAGGCCGGCGGCGACCTTCTGCGCTTCCGACACCTGGTCGTCGGACATCTTGGGGCTGAGCCAGTTCTTGGTCCGGACCGCGTTCTCGTTGCCGTTCTCCGCAGCCAGGATAATCCAGGCGTAGGCCTGAACCTCGTTCTTCGGCACCCCCCAACCGTTGGCGTACATGACACCCAGGTTGTTTTGGGCCCGGGCCTCTCCCTGCTGTGCGGCCTTCCGGTACCACGTCACGGCTTCGCGATCGTCCTCCGGAACTCCCCAGCCATTGGCGTATCTGAAACCCAGGTTGTATTGAGCGCCGGCGTCTCCCCGCTCGGCGGCCCGCCGAAACCACTTGAGGGCCTCGCCGGCGTCCGCCTGCACGCCCCGGCCTTCCGAGTACATGTCGCCCAGACTGAATTGAGCGCCGGCTTCCCCCTGCTCGGCGGCCTTCCGGTACCAATTCGCGGCTTCGCCTACATCTTTGGGCACTCCCCGGCCCGAGGCGTACATGTCGCCCAGGTTGTATTGGGCGCCGGCGTCTCCCTGTTCGGCGGCCATCTGATACCACTTCACGGCTTCCTGGTCGTCCTTCGAGACGCCGCGGCCGCTGGCGTACATGACGCCGAGGTTGTTCTGGGCGCGGGCCTGGCCCTTCTCGGCGGAACGCCGATACCACGTGCCCGCTGCCGCGCCGTCCTCCGGCACGCCCCGGCCTTCGGCGTACATGTCGCCCAGGAACAGTTGCGCGCGGGCGTGGCCCTGCTCGGCGGCCATCTGGTACCACTTCGCCGCCTCGGCGGCGTCCTCCGGCACGTCCCAACCGTTGGCGTACCGGAACCCAAGGTTGTATTGGGCCCGGGCGTCTCCCTGCTCCGCCGCCTTCAGATACCACTTCACCGCCTCGCCCGGATCCTTCGCCACGCCCCGGCCGATGACGTATATGACGCCCAGGTTGTATTGCGCGCGGCCATGGCCCTGCTCGGCAGCTTTCAGGTACCACTTCGCGGCCTCCCGGGCGTCCTTCAGCACCCCCCGGCCGTTGGCATACCTGACTCCGATGTTGTACTGTGCGCGGGCGTCTCCCTGCTCCGCCGCCTTCAGGTACCACTTCGCGGCCTCGGCGGCATCCCTCGGCACCCCCCGGCCCGCGACGTACATGACGCCCAGGTTGTATTGAGCCAGAGCGTCTCCCTGTTCGGCCGCTCTTCGATACCACTTCGCGGCCTCCTCAGGGTCCCTCGGCACGCCCCGGCCCGTGGCGTATCTGAAGCCCAGGTTGAACTGAGCGCCGACGTCTCCCTCTTGGGCGGCCTTGCGCAGCTCTTCCAGATCCTGGGCGACGACGGTTCCGGGTTGAAATGCGGTCAGAATGGCGAGGGCGACGAGCCAGAGTGCAATTTGGCGCGGGCGAGTACTACGCTGCGTCATCGTCGGCTTCAAATATAATACCGAAACCCAACCCCGTTGTCCGGGATCCTCCAGGCCCTGGTCACAAAAGATGCGGAGACGACGAAACGAATACGAACGAGACGTGTCTCCATATCCGTCCAGCGGACGTCATTGTCTTGCAGAGGACTGATAAATCGGAGGTTATGCGGTTAGCGCCCGCGGCGGTCTCTTGAAAGCGCACCGGCCCTCCGATAACATGACCGGTCGAGTCCCGGCTTGCGGGCCCGAAACCAACTTTGGGGGAGCTGAAGCCCGGCTGAGAGGATGGAAGAGATCCATCGACCCCATGAACCTGTTCGGATAATGCCGGCGTAGGGAATGTTTTTCCTCCCAATCCTTTCTCCCCGCGATATTCCCGCCGGCGGCGTTGGAACGAGGATTCTTTCATGAGCAAGAGAAGATCCAAGAACGGCAACGGATCCGTCAATCTTCCCAATCCCATTCGGCCGTTCCCGGCCTCCCGAAAGGTATACGTGAAGGGGAGCCGGAGCGACCTGAAAGTGCCCATGCGGGAGATTCAACTGAAGGGAGGCCGGAGCAACGGTCACGCCGCGTCCGGGGCCTCCCGATTCACCGTCTACGACACTTCGGGACCCTACACCGATCTGAACGCCGCCCCTCGGATCAGCCAAGGGCTCTACCCCATCCGTCTTCCCTGGATTCGGGAACGGCAGGACACGGTGGAACTTCCTCGGCCCAGCTCCGGATACGTCCGGGAGCGCGCCCGCGATCCCCGGCTGAAGGAGGTCTCGTTCCCCCCAATCAGGAAGCCGTTGCGGGCCAGGCCAGGCGGCAACGTGACGCAGATGCACTACGCCCGCAAAGGGATCATCACGCCTGAGATGGAGTTCATCGCCATCCGGGAAAACGCACGCCGATCCCAGTTCGGATCCGAACCGGTGGACGACCGGCTTCGTTCCCAACATCCGGGGAATTCGTTCGGCAGCTCGATCCCCCACGACATCACGCCCGAATTCGTGCGGGACGAAGTGGCCCGGGGGCGGGCCATCATTCCGTCAAATATCAACCACCCGGAGTTGGAGCCCATGATCATCGGGCGGAACTTCCTGGTGAAGATCAATGCCAACATCGGCAATTCGGCGGTGGGATCGTCGGTCCAGGAAGAAGTCGAGAAGATGGTCTGGGCCACCCACTGGGGCTCCGACACTGTGATGGACCTTTCCACCGGAGCCAACATCCACGAGACGCGGGAGTGGATCATCCGAAACTCTCCGGTTCCCATCGGCACCGTGCCCATCTACCAGGCCTTGGAGAAGGTGGGCGGCCGGCCCGAGGAACTGACCTGGGAACTGTTTCGCGACACTCTGGTGGAGCAGGCCGAGCAGGGGGTCGACTACTTCACGATCCACGCCGGAGTGCTGTTGCGTTACGTGCCGCTGACGGCGAACCGGATGACCGGGATCGTCTCCCGCGGAGGCTCCATATTGGCCAAGTGGTGCCTGACCCATCATGCCGAGAACTTCCTCTACACCCACTTCGAAGACATCTGCCAGATCATGAAAGCGTACGACGTCTGCTTCAGCCTGGGCGACGGGCTGCGGCCCGGCTCCATCGCCGACGCCAACGACGAGGCCCAGTTCGCCGAACTCAGGACCCTGGGAGAGCTGACCCGGATCGCCTGGGAGAACGACGTGCAGGTCATGATCGAAGGACCCGGACACGTTCCCATGCACCTGATCCGGATCAACATGGAGAAGGAACTGGAGGAGTGCAGCGAGGCGCCCTTCTATACTCTGGGGCCCCTGACCACCGACATCGCCCCTGGATACGACCATCTGACCTCGGCCATCGGCGCCGCCATGATCGGCTGGTACGGTTGCGCCATGCTCTGCTACGTCACCCCCAAGGAGCATCTGGGACTGCCCGACAGGAACGACGTGAAGGAGGGAGTGCTGGCGTACAAGATCGCGGCTCACGCCGCCGATCTGGCCAAGGGGCATCCCGGGGCCCAGGCCCGTGACAATGTCCTGTCCCGGGCCCGCTTCGAATTTCACTGGGAAGACCAGTTCAACCTTTCTCTCGATCCCGAACGAGCCCGGGAATACCACGACGAGACCCTGCCGGCGCAGGGAGCCAAGGTCGCCCACTTCTGTTCCATGTGCGGACCTCGATTCTGCTCCATGCAGATCACCCAGGAACTTCGCGAATATGCCCGGGAGCGGGGCCTGGACCATCAGGCCGCGCTGGAGGCGGGACTTCAAGACAAGTCCCAACAGTTCCGGCAGGCTTCGGAAGGGATCTACCCTTGACAGCCCCGCGTCGGGAAGGAGTGGTCATCCGAGGGCATCGGGTTTGCCGCTTGCGCCTGGGCGGCTCCCTCTCCAGGCTGGTTCGAACGTGACCCGAGTCCGGGCGTCGAATCCGGTGCTTCTGGCAACCGGCTCCCTCCTGGCCATTTCCATTTGCATCGCCGGCCTCACCGACGACCTCGGCGAGGGGGGCGTTTCCAGCATCAGCGAATCCGACCTGAGATCGACGGTCGCCTTTCTGGCCTCGGAGGAACTCCAGGGGCGCCGCCCCGGAACTCCGTTCGGCCGGGTCGCGTCGCGGTACCTCGCCCACCGTTTCCAACTGTTGGGTCTGGAGCCGGCCGGAGACGGGGATTCCTACTTCCAGCACTTCAGGTTGGTGCGGATGGAGCTGGGCGAGCGCAACTCCCTGGAGATCCGGTTACCGGACGGCGCTGCTCCCAGGAAGCCCGAGTTGTTCTCAGAATTCTGCCCGGCTCCCCTATCGGCTCCGGGCCCGTCCCGCGGCCCGGTGGTTTTCGCCGGCTACGGCATCGTGGCTCCCGAGTTGGGATATGACGACTACGACGGTCTCGACGTCAGGGACAGGGTCGTCTTGGTGGTGCGTCACGAGCCCGGCGAGAAGGATCCCGAGAGTCCCTTCCAGGGAGTCGTCGCCACCGAGCACAGCCTGACGCGCGAAAAAATCCTAAGGGCTCAGGAACGGGGGGCTGCCGGCGTTCTCCTGGCGCCGCACGTGCTCCATCACACCCAACGGAGAGGGCTCAAGCGATTGGCCCGGTACTTCTGGCCCGAGAAGGGTCTCACCCGCCGGCGTTACCTGGAGATCTGGGCTGACGCCGTCACCATCCCGGTGCATTACGTCTCCGCCAAGTTGGCGGATTCCATGTTGGAAATGCAGGGAACGACTCTGAAGGAAATCCAGCAGAAGATCGATCGGGACTATCGGCCTCAGAGCCTGGTCCTGGAGGGCGTGGAAGCGCGCCTGGAATCGGAAACGGCGCCCCCCACGACCACTCTCCCGGGAGTCGATCCCCGGCTCAACCAGGAGGTGGTGGTGGTGGGCGCCCATTTTGACCATCTTGGCTCCAACGAAGGAGAGGTCTACTACGGCGCCGACGACAATGCCAGCGGCACGGCGGGTCTTCTGGAAATTGCAGAAGCCTTCGCCCGGAACACGCAGGGGCCCCGGCGCTCCGTCCTCTTCGCCGGTTGGGACGCCGAAGAATCAGGCTTGCTGGGCTCCTACTACTATGTGGCGCGGCCCACCTATCCCCTGGAACGGACCGTTGCCAAGTTCCAAATGGACATGATCGGCCGCGACCAGGAGGTCCCCGACTCCCAGGACCGCCGATTTCAGGGCCTGGAGCAGCAGAGTGCGGAACGGAACCGGAACTCGGTGAACGTCCTGGGCTACAGCCGAAGCAGCGATCTGCGGGACCGGGTCCGGGAAGCCAACCGCCGGGTCGGGTTGGAGCTGCGATTCCGCTACGACGATCACGCCATGAACCTGATTCGGCGCAGCGATCACTGGCCCTTCCTGGCCCACGGGGTCCCGGCGGCCTTGTTCCACACCGGACTCCATCCGGACTACCACCGGACTTCGGACACGGTCGACAAACTCAATTTCGCCAAGATGGAAAAGGTGACGCGACTCGTGTATCTCACGGCCCGGAGAACGGCCAACGAAATCTCGAAACCTCGACTGATCCCGTAGCGGGCGCCGCGGCAGCGGTCCGGAAACCCGGCCGCAATTCTACGCGCCTAACCGGCGCCGGCGATGGCGTCCAGCGCGGCATCGTAGTCCGGCTGCTCGGTCACCTCGCCCACATACTCAACGTGGCGAAGCACCCCGCCGGCGTCAACCACGAACAGGGCGCGGCTGGCCAAGCGCAACTCCTTGATCAAGGTCCCGTAGTTCTGCGTGAACGACGCGTCGCGATGATCGGAAAGCATGGTGAGGTTCTTGGCGCCGGCGTCGGAACACCAGCGGCTCTGGGCAAAGGGAAGATCCATGCTGATGGTGTAGATCTTCACGCCCGGCAGTTTCGCGGCTTCCTGGTTGAAGCGCCTGGTCTGCATGTCACAGACGGGCGTATCCAGCGAGGGGACCACGCTGAACACGCGCACGGAATTCCCGGTGTCGGCCAGCGTGACCGGGGTCAGGTCGGTAGAGAGGGCCTGGAAATCGGGCGCTGCGCTTCCCGCTTCGAGTTCAGGTCCCACCAGGGTGAAGGGATTGCCTTTGAGCGTCACTGCATTGGATCTTTCAACCGTCATATTCGCCTCCTTGGTGGAGGGGCATTCTAACACGCCGGTGAGAACCAAAACGAGAAGTGGGAGCAAGGGGGAAGCCGCCGGGAGAACGTGCCCCGTTCGTCCCCGCGCCATCATTCCTGGGATCCCCGTCCGGCCCGTCACCCCCGATCGGTAAAATCGAGTCGCAAGCGCTGGTGGCGGGACCCGAACCAAGGTCCGGCTGTCTTGGCGGATTGAGGGAGAACCACCGGGACCCATGGCTCCGGTCCGACCCGAGTTTTTGAAATAACGAAACTTTTTTACTCGAAAATGCATCAAATAAGATATTAGAAGCGATTTCGCCCACGGGCGGCTTGGATAGAAAGTGGCGTTAGCAATGAAGACATCGGTAATCGAAAGCGAGGGTCTGTACCCCAAGACCAGAAAGCCGGATGCCTCCCTCAGGAATCTCGCTCTGGGAATTCTGCTGCAGGCATTCCGAGATATCGTAGCTCCCAAGAAATCTGCCAGCAAAGAATGGGAACTCTGGCGCCAAGATGCCCTGGATTGGTTCTCGTCCGAAGAGAAAGATCCGGGAAGTTTTTGCTGGGTCTGCGACGTCCTGGCCTTGAGCGCCAAGGAACTGCGGGAGTGGCTGGACCTGTACAACAGTTGCGACCAGGATCAGCAGCGGGAAATGGCGCGAAAGCTGACCCGCTTTCAGATCCGCCACTAATCTCCGCCGACCACCGAATCGGAGCATGCCGGGAGCATGTGACCGGGAAGCAGCGCCGTCCGCGCCTGTGCAGACGCCGTCGAATACCGTGACCATTTTGGCCCGGGGCTGACATGTTCAACAGCCCCCTTCTTGTACTTGTCTGCATCCTTCTGGCACTGCCTCTGGCTTTGCTGATACTGGCGGTCAGAAGGCGCCGGTGGGCACGGACCGTTTCCGGCGGCGCCGCCTCG
>JAPOYZ010000038.1 GCA_026706325.1 Candidatus Aminicenantota bacterium | reverse complement strand
GGTGCAGCCGGCCACGGTGAACCGCGCCATCGCCGCCATCAGCAAGCTGTTTTCCTATGCGCTGGAGTGCGGAGAAGTGGATACGCACCCGCTGATTCGGTTCCCCAAACTCAAGGAGCCAAAGAAGGTCTTCCGGCCTCTGACGGTTCAACAGTCCCCCCTCCCAGTGGGCGACAGGAAAACCGCTCCTCAGAAATCCAGGACCCGGATCGGGTTGTCCACCAGGATGACGCGGATCTGCTCGTCGGTGAGGCCTTCCTCCCGGAGCAGGGGGACGAAGGTGGTCAGGAGGTAGTCGAAACCGTGTCCTCCGTTCCAGCGCAGCAGGGAATTGGCGCAGATGTCCATGGAGATCAGGACCCGATCCAGGTAGCCTGCCTGAACCAGCTCGGCAACATTTCGGGCTCTTCTCCATTCCGGCTGAGTCCCGGCGCTGGCGGGACGGCCCACGTGGTCGATCTCCACGTAGACGCCCCTCTCGGCGATGGCCAGTTCGCCCTTGACGCCGCGCCGTTCTCCCAGGTGTCCGATCACGATCCGCTCCGGCGGAACCCCCTCCTCCATGAGGATGTCCATCTGCTCGTGAGCCAGGTCGCCGAAATGGGTGGTGTGGGTGGTCACGCTGGCGCCGGTCGCCCGCTGGGCCCTGGCGGCTGCGCGGAACACCTTTTCCTCCGCCGGCGTGACGTGGAATCGCTCGGTGCCGATCTCGCCGATGATGCCGGGCCGGATGCCGCCCTCCACCCCCTCTTCCAGCTCCTTCACCAGCATCTCGGCGAGGGCGTTGGTGCTGAGTTCATGGATGTAGGCCGGATAGACTCGTTCCCGATACCAGCCGCATCCCATGACGATGTGGAGTCCGGTGGCCTGGGCCAGTCTTCGCATCCCGGACGGGTCGCGCCGGAGGCCGATGGGGGTCACGTCCACCAGGGCTGAGCCGCCGGCGTCGCGATAGAAGGCCAGTTCCTCCACCAGCAACTCTTCGTCATCCACGGTGCTGTCGTATCCCAGGCGCCCTCCCCATTCCCAGGCGTCCACCAGGGTGTGCTCGTGCATGAGGGTGACCCCCAGATCCGCAGGTTCTATGGGGCCGAGAACGGTCTGAATCGACATGGAGCTCCTCCGCTCAGCAAGGAAACAGGGGACGCGCTTCCTCCAGGACTTCCCGCAGGTTGCCGGTCAGGATGCGGATTTCCGCCTCGCCCATGACCGTGGTGAGGGCATAGAGGGCGTAGAGCTTGATGCCCCGGTTCAGCAGGGCCAGGTGGACCAGCGACATGATCCGCGCGCCCCGCTCCAGGGCCGCCGCGTCGGATCGAACCTGAGCGTCCAGGTCCAGGCTGACCAGGGAAGCGACCCGGTTCACCTCCAAGGGGAGCTGGAGGTCCCGGACGATCTGCTGCAGCTCGTCACGGAGCGACCCGCCCAGGCGGCTCAGGTGTTGGAAGGCCTCGGGCGTCAGCATCTCCATGGCCTTCAAGCCCGCGGCGGAGGTCATGGGATTGCCGTTGAGGGTGCCGGCGTGGGACACGGAGGGTGTCGGGCCATCGGCGAAGAGGGCCATGATGTCTTCTCTCCCCCCGAAGGCGCCGACCGGGAGCCCGCCGCCGATGATCTTGCCCAGAGCCGTGAGATCGGGGACCACGCCGTAGTGTTCCTGACTCCCTCCGGAAGCGACCCGGAAGGTGATGACCTCATCGAAAACCAGCAGGATGCCCAAGCGCCGCGTTGTCTCGCGCAGGAATTGGAGATAGCCCTCCGGGGGCAGCCCCAGGCCTCCTTGCGTCATGACCGGATTCACGACGACTGCCGCCAGGCGGTCACGATGGGTCTCCATCAGGTTTCGGGCCGCCGCCTCGTCGCCGAAGGGGGCCACCAGCACGTTGTCACTCTCGTTGCCCGGAATCCCGGTGACCAGCGCCAGGGGACTCCCGTCATCCGCTCGACTGAACTCGGTTCCCTCGTACGTGCCGTGGTAGGCGCCCGCCATCTTCAGAATGACGTCGCGTCCGGTGAAGGCCCGCGCCACCTTGATGGCATGCATGTTGGCTTCCGTGCCCGAATTGCAGAAGCGGATGCGATCGACCGAGGGCAGCCTCCGGCAGAGCAGCCGGGCCAGCTTCACCTGGTGGGGGTTGGGGGCCATCCACCCGGTGCCCCGCCCGGCCTGCCTCCGAATGGTCTCGGAGATCGCCGGGTGGGAGTGTCCGTGGATGAGCGTCGTGGCGTTGTTGGTGAAATCCAGGATTCGATTGCCGTCCACGTCATGAAGGTAGCTTCCCTCGCCCCGAACCATGTAGGAAGGATGCGGGGGGAAACACGTTCCCAGCCGCGTATCGCCGCCGGGAAGGAAACGCCGGGCTTCCCGGAACAACTCGCGTGACTTGGGCGTGCGCTCCCGGTACTGGGATTCGATCCTGGTCTGCCACTCTGAAAGGGTCATCGCGACATTCTTGCAGGGCCTTTCCCGGCGGGCAAGAGAACCGGTCCATGAGGGCGGGCCCCCTTCCTGGCTCAGAGGTTCTCCAGGATGAATCGCGTCATCAGCCTCCGGAGGTGGTAGACCTGCTCCGGGTCTCTCACCCCATGCCGGGCTCGGGGGTAGATCATCATCCGGAAGTCCTTTCCCTCTTCCTGGAGGCGATGGGCCAGGCGGAGGGTGTTCTGGAGATGGACGTTGTCGTCCAGGCCTCCGTGGATCAGTAGCAGCTTGCCCTTCAGGTTGCCGGCCGCCTCCAGCACCGAGCTCTTCCGGTAGCCCTCCGGATTGTCCTTGGGAAGCCCCATGTAACGCTCGGTGTAGATGGTGTCGTAGAGCCTCCAGTCGGTCACCGGAGCCCCCGCGATGCCGATCCGGAAGCTGTCGCTGTGGGTCAACGCAAAGCTGGTCAGGTACCCGCCGAAGCTCCAGCCCCAGATTCCGATTCGGTCCGAATCCACGTAGGGGCGCTCCCGGAGCCATTCCAGGCCGTCTTCCAGGTCGCTCAACTCCTGGGTGCCGAAGTTTCGATGCACCGGCCAGGCCGAACGGGCGCCCTTCCCGCTGGCGCTTCGGTTGTCGCAGACCCAGATCAGATAGCCCTCCTGGGCCATGAGCTGGTGCCACAGGTGGTTGGTTCCGCCCCATCTCCTTCTGACCCTGGGAAGTCCCGGTCCGCCGTAGACATAGGCCAGAACCGGATACTTTCGGGCGGGATCGAAGTCGTGGGGCAGGATCATCATGGCCTCCATGACGAACCCGTCCCGGGTGGGCACCTGCAGAAACCGGGGAGAAGAGAGTCGAAACTTTTCCAGGTTCTCGCCGCGGCTGGGGTGGATTTCCCTCAAGAGCGTGCCGTTCGCGTCGTGAACGCTCAACCGGGGTGGGGTGTCGATGTCGCTCCAGGTGTCGAGATAGAGTGAGCCCTGGCCGTTGAACCGGGGACGATGGGTGCCCGGCTCCCGGGAGACACGCACGATCGGTCCACCGCTCAGAGTCGAGCGGTAGAGGTGTCTCTCGCCGGGGCCGTCCCGGTCCGCCGTGAAGTAGATCCGCCCGTTCCCAGGGGAATGGTGGAGCAGTTCATGGACGTTCCAACCTCCGCTGGTGACCGGTCCGATGAGGGTGCCGTCGGGACGGTAATGGTAAAGGTGCCGCCATCCGGTGCGATCGCTCATCCAGAGGAAGGAACCGTCCGTCAGCCAGCGCGGCTCGGCCAGGACGTCGATCCAGGCCGCGCCCTCCTCCCGCAACAGCGTCGTCGTGTTCGCGGACGAGAGCCGGTACAGCTTCAGGTCCAACCGGGTCTGAACCCGGTTCTGCTCCTGAAAAACCACGGCGCCTCCATCCCGGCTCCAACCGGCCCGGACCAACAGGCGGTCGCCTTCGGGCTCGTTGCCGATCCAGCGGACCGCTCTGCCGGAGACCGCGGCCACGCCGATGCGCGCCCGGGGGTTGGGGTCTCCCGCCTTGGGGTAGCGGGTCGTCCGCGAGGACGGATAGAGCGGCTGGTAGTCGAGCAGCGTGAACGTTGGCACCGGCGAGTCGTCCAACTGCAGAAAGGCCAGGTGGGAGGAATCGGGACTCCACCAGTAACCCTTGTAGTTGCCCCGGCCGTAGAGCTCCTCCTGGTACAGCCAATTCAGCTTGCCGTTCGAGATTTCACCGCCGCCGTCCCGCGTGAAGCGGGTCTCGCGGCCGTTTTCGACCTGGACGATGTAGAGGTCCTGGCCGCGAACGAAGCTCACCAGGCGTCCGTCGGGGCTGAACTCGGCCAGTTCCTCCCGGTTGGAGGAACGGGTCAGCCGCGAAGCGGTTCCGGTTTCCAGGTCGTAGAGGAAGAGGTCCCCGGAGTGCTTGAACAGGATGGTCTTTTCGTCGGGACTCAACCGGAACCAGCGGAGCGCGGCCGATTCGGGGTTCGGGGCGTCGAGACCGGGTTCCGAGAGCGATTTTCGAATTCGCGCCTCATCCAGCAGGGTCTCCGCGCTTCCCGCGACGGCATCCGTCCTGAACAGAGTGCGCGATTTCCTGCCCTGGTGGAGATAGTGCCGTCCGTCCCGCATCCAACGCAGATCCCCGGGAGGCGAGCCGGTGAAGTCCAGCTTGGTGCGGGGATCGTAGAGATGCTGGAGGGTCAGGCGGGACTTCTGCGATCCGGCAAGAGAGGAGAAGAGGGAGAGAAACAGGAACCCCGCCAGCCAGCCGCGAATCAGGAGAAGGGGAAAGGGTCCGGTGGACGATTTCGAATCGGACGGGTCGATACGAGACGAGTCTCTTCCAGTTGGCCGCTTACTTCGATTTCTTGTCGGGCACCACCGGTTCAAACTCACTCCCCACCAGCTCCAGAAGAGCCATCTCCGCCTGATCTCCCTGGCGGAACCCGAGGCGGAGAATGCGAGTGTAGCCGCCGTTGCGCTCGGAGAAACGGGGGGCGATTTCGTCGAAGAGTTTGTACACTACCTCCTTGCGCCGGATGAAGCTCAGAGCTCGCCGCCGGGCATGCAGGTTCTCCCGCTTGCCCAACGTGATCATCTTCTCGGCCACCGGACGCAACGCCTTGGCTTTGGAGATGGTGGTGACGATCCGCTCGTTGTCCAGGAACTCGGTCACCAGATTGCGCATCATCGCTTTCCGGTGACTCGCGGTCCGCCCCAGCTTTTTTCCCTTTCGACGGTGTCTCATGACCGTCAGACCTCCGTGGTCTCGCGGACCAGCCGCCCCTTGCCGTCGATCTTCATGCCGAACGACAGGCCCATCTCGGCCAGCAGTTCCTTGATCTCGCTCAGGGACTTCCGCCCGAAGTTCTTGGTCTTGAGCATCTCGGCTTCGGTCTTGACCACCAACTCGCCGATGGTCTCCACACTCGCGTTCTTGAGGCAATTGTAGGCCCGAACCGACAACTCCAACTCTTCGACCGGTTTGATCAGGTTCTCGTTGACGGCCTGGTCCTCGTCTTCCTCGACCACGTCCTCTTCCGAGTCCTCTTCGAAATTGATGAACATGAACAGGTGCTCCTTGAGGATCTGCGCGGCCTGGGCCACGGCATCCTGCGGAGCGACACTCCCGTTGGTCACCACTTCCAGATTGAGTCGCTCGTATTCGGTCGACTGCCCCAGGCGCGCCGCCTCCACATGAAAGTTGGCCCGCCGAACCGGCGAATGGACCGAATCCATGGCGATGTATCCCAGACTCAGGTCCTCATCGTGGTTCTCGTTCGCCGGAACATAGCCCCGGCCGTTCTTGACCCGTACCTCCATGGTGATGCTGGCTTCCTGGTTCAGGGTGGCGATGTGGATGTCCGAGTCCAGTATCTCCACGTCCGGGTCCGGCTTGAAGTCTCCCGACTTGATCTCCCCTTCTCCCGCGGCCTCCAGGTGCAGGGTCTTGGGCTCACCGGAGTGCAGAATCAGGGGGACCTGCCTCAGGTTCATGATGATGTCGGTCACGTCTTCCCGGACACCCGGGATCGACGAGAACTCGTGCAGGACTCCGTCGATCTTGACCGCCGTCAGGGCGGCTCCCTCGATAGCGGAGAGCAGGACCCGCCGCAGGGAATGACCAACCGTGGTGGCGAAACCACGCTCGAACGGCTGGGCATGGAATTGGCCCAGGGTCGCGGTCAAGGTATCCGGGTCATAAAAGAGCTTGTTCGGTTTCTGAAACTCTCTCATGGATCTATATCTCCGACGATTCTTTCAACTGCCGCCTCGATGAGGCTCCGGCCCGCGCCCACTGCCTTCGCAGGGGCAAGACTCACACTCGCGGTTGCCGGCAGAGCCCAGACGAAATCACGGGGAATCTGTCCGAGCGGGCCCGCGCTCAGCCGGCGGTTACTTGGAATAGAGTTCCACCACCAGGGACTCCTCGATAGCCAGCGAGATATGTTCCCGGGTCGGCAGCTCCAACACCTGGCCCTTGAATTGATTTTTTTCCAGACTCAGCCACGCGGGAACGCCGCGTCCGGCAGCGGCGTCCAATGCGGCGCGAACCAGCAAATTGTTCCAGATCTTCTGTTGCAGCGAGACTTCATCCCCCGCCTTGACCAGAAAGGAAGGGATGTTGACCCGCCGTCCGTTCACCCGGATATGGCCGTGCCGGACCAACTGCCGGGCCTGGTTCCTGGAGGAGGCGAAACCGAGCCGATAGACGACGCTGTCGAGTCGCCGTTCCAGAAACTGCAACAGGAGTTCGCCCGTGACGCCCCTCTTTTTGGCGGCCTTGGCGAAATAGCTGCGGAACTGGCGTTCCAGGACGCCGTAGACTCGCTTGACCTTCTGTTTTTCACGGAGCTGCTGGCCGTAACCCATGATCCTGGGCCGGCCCCGCATGTCGCGCCCATGCTCGCCCGGAACGATGTTCCGCTTCTCGATGGCGCACTTCTCCGAAAAGCAGCGATTTCCCTTCAGGAACAGCTTCATCCCCTCGCGTCTGCAGAGACGGCAGACAGGGCCCTTATAGCGTGCCAAGCTCTTTCTCCTTTTCGAACTGACCTGCCGATGACATGCAGTACTCCCGGTCCGTTGCCAAAGACCCCTATACCCGGCGCCGCTTGGGCGGACGGCAACCGTTGTGGGGGATCGGCGTGACGTCCCGGATTGATTTGATATCGATTCCGGACGACTGAATGGCCCGCACAGCCGCCTCGCGGCCTCCGCCGGGTCCCTTGACCCAGACCTCGCAGGTGCGAATTCCGTACAGGTCGCGGGCCCGATTGGCTGCCGTGTGCCCGGCCTGAGAGGCGGCAAAGGGAGTGCTCTTGCGGCTCCCCTTGAAGCCCTGCATACCGGCGGTGGCGGTCGACAGAACGTTCCCGTCCTGATCGGTGATGGTGATGATCGTATTGTTGAACGTCGCCTTCACGTGGACGATGCCGTGAAGAACGGTTCGGCGATCCTTCCTCTTGACCGACTTCCGTCGTTTCGTCTTTCTACCCTTGGCCATCTGGCTGTTCCTCTGATCGGTCCCCTGGTTCGAGTCCCCGGTTTACCGGCTCCTTGCGGGAATACCCCGCGTCTTCCGTGCGGAAATGCTCCGTCGGCAAACCTGCGGCGCAGGTCATCGCCGGACCCCGGCGCCCGCGGTTTTCGAGAGCCGCTAGCGCCCCCTCTTTCTCCGCATGATGCGGATTTTGCGCGGGCCCTTTCGGGTCCTGGCATTGGTGTGGGTTCGCTGGCCTCGGGTGGGGAGTCCCCGGCGATGCCGAAGCCCCCGGTAGCAGCCGATGTCCATGAGGCGCTTGATGTTGATCTGGAGTTCCTTGCGCAGATCTCCTTCGATCCGCCCCGCGTCTTCGATGACGCGGCGGAGCCGGGTGGCCTCCTCCTCGGTGAGGTCCCCGGTCTTCTTGTCCGCATCCACTCTCGCCGCGTCCAGGATCTTCCGGGACCGGGCCTGTCCGATCCCGTAGATGTAGGTCAGCGAAATCAGAATCCGTTTCCTGTCCGGTATGTTCACTCCAATTAGCCGCATTGTGCCGATCCGCTCCGTGGTCGCTGGACGATTACCCCTGACGCTGCTTGTGTTTCGGG
>JAPOYZ010000428.1 GCA_026706325.1 Candidatus Aminicenantota bacterium | reverse complement strand
GGGTCGATTCGGTTTTCGTGAGCGTGGGCGGGGTCCACGTGCAGGGCCTCAACCGGTCCGGCAAGACCGACATCAGGAGCAAGACGGGCGAGATCGGCAAGGCGGACATCAGTCGAGCGCTCGCCGATGCCAGATCGATTCAACTCCCCCGGGGTTACGAGGTCATTCACATGCTGACCCAGGGTTTTACCGTGGATGGCCAAGGACATACCATGGATCCGCTCGGTCTGGTCGGTCGCCGTCTGTCCGTCAATCTGCACCTGGTGCTCAACGCCGCCGCCGCACTTCAAAACGTCGTCAACGCAGTCAACAAAGTCGGCGTGGGTGTGAACGGCGTGGTGATGCAACAGTTGGCATCCGCCGAGGCTGTGCTGACCGAAGACGAAAAGGAACTCGGTGTCATCCTCTTGGATATCGGCGGGGGAACGACCGATTTCGCGTTCTACCGGTTGGGAAGCGTCTGGGAGTCGGCAGTCCTGCCCATGGGTGGAGACCTGGTCACCAAGGACATCGCCATTGGGCTCAAGGTGACACTGGAAGAGGCGGAGCGGCTCAAGAAGGATCAAGGAACGGTCTTTCCGGAGCGGGTGGATGAAGAAGCAGTACTGGAGATCCGCGAGATCGGGACCGGCCGCCCCCGGAGTCTCCTCTACCGGGATCTGTGCCGGGTGATACAGGCTCGCAGCCGGGAGATTCTGTTGGAGGTGCGGAAGCTGGTGGATGGGATCCACATGCGCAGGGAAATGCTGACCGGTGTGGTGCTCACGGGCGGGGGAGCACTACTGGATGGCCTGGCGGAACAAGCCGAGGAGATTCTGGAGATACCGGCACGCATCGGCTATCCCATGCCCCTGGAATCGGACAAGGAATCGGCCTTCGATCCTTCCCACGCAACGGCTCTGGGCCTGGTGAGATACGCAAAGGATATGCATGGCCCGGGGTCCGGCAACGGCGCCGGGACGATGTTGCAGGAACCCCAACGGGGCACGAGGGGAGGCCTGATGAATTGGATTTTGAGCAAGATCACATAGCAATTGGAGGGCGCCACGGGCCTGAAGACCGTTGGTGTGAAGATTCGTCTGGGAGGCAACTCATGGACCATCCGGAACTGGAAGATAACGGCAGCATGAAATGGGTCTTTGAGGACGACTTGGGGAGTGAGGCCCGTATCAAGGTCATCGGTGTCGGCGGCGGGGGCGGAAACGCCGTTAATCGCATGGTCCGGCTGGGGGTCCAGGGCGTCGACTTCATAGCCGCCAACACGGACCTCCAGGCGCTCAGGCAGTCGAAAGCGGGGATCAGACTCCAACTCGGCAACAAGATCACGAAGGGACTTGGAGCCGGCTCGAACCCTGATATCGGGCGGCAGGCCGCCTTGGAGGATACCGAGCGGATCATGGATCTGCTGGAGGGGTCGGACATGGTCTTCGTGACCGCGGGCCTGGGCGGCGGGACCGGAACCGGAGGCGGACCCCTGGTCGCGGACCTGGCCCGTCAAATGGGAGCTCTCACCGTGGCGGTGGTGACGACCCCTTTTGTTTTCGAGGGACGGCGGAGAACGCAGCAGGCGCAACGGGGTCTGGAAGAGTTGATGGAAAATGCGGACACGGTGGTCACGGTGCCCAACGAGCGGCTGTTGGATGCCTTGGCTCCCGGCACGCCGCTGGCCGATGCCTTCGCCTTTGCCGATGACATCCTTTGTCAGGCGGTACAGGGTATCGCCGACCTCATCAACGTGCCCGGGTTCATCAATCTGGACTTCGCCGATATCAAGACCATTATGAGCGGTACGGGACTGGCCCTGATGGGGACCGGCGTGGGAGAAGGAGAAGGCCGGGCGTTGACGGCGGCCACCGATGCGGTGAGCAGTCCATTGTTGGACGACACCACAATCCAGGGAGCCCGGGGCGTTCTCATCAACATCACGGCCAGCGACAGTCTCACTCTGCACGAAGTCAACGAAGCCAGCGGGCTGATCCAGAATGCCGCCGATCCCAACGCCAACATCATCTTCGGCTCGGTTCTGGATCAGCGCATGGGGGACCGAATCAAGATCACTGTGATCGCCACCGGGTTCACCGGCTCGAAAGGCGGGCGAAGACACCCACCCGACCTGGCTGCCGGAGACAGCCGCGGAGAGCCCTCCTCATTGGACCAGACCAATGGCAAGCCTATCGCTGTCCCCCCGATACCGGTCATGAGCCGGGAAGTGGAAGTGCCGACCATTCTTCGTCAGGGCCGGAGATACTAGGAGCTTTCCCACCGGCCCGGAGCGGCGGTTTTCCTACCGCCGGTGGAACGGCGGTTTTCCTACCGCCGATCTCCGGTGTCACAAACTCGGCGACGAAGACCGGGCGATTGGAACTCGTCCCTTCTTAATTCTTTGGGGCGTAGATTCTTGTCCCCAATTCTTCGTCTCACCCCGTCGTGCTCCGAGCCGGACCGAAGAGGGCGTCCACAAGGGACGCCTCTACGTTTTTTCCTTCATTTCCAAAAGTTTACGAAGGATAGACCTGTTCGCCGGAGGGAACCGGTAGGAAGTGAGGCGGGACAATTCGACCCACCTGCCGTGACTCAGAGACGGCGGCGACGCCAATCGGCAGAGGAAGAACCGGATGTCCACCGTCTGCTCCGGGTAACTGTAGTGGGCTCGCCCGTACAATTGGACCGGGTTTTCAGACAGGTCCAGGCCCAACTCTTCCCGGACTTCCCGCGCCAGCCCGTCCCGAGCCGATTCACCCCGTTCCAGTTTTCCGCCCGGGAATTCCCAGCAGCCCCTGAGACTGTCCCGGGTTCGGCGCGGTTGGATCCAGACTCGGCCCTGGGACAGGAGAATGACGACGGCCACCTCCACGCGGGGGGGCGCCACCGGGGTCACCTGATCCGGCCTCGGGCCTCTATGGTCCACTCTCCCAGGACCTCCTGGCCCCGGTAGGGAAAGACGACGTCGTGGAGATTGACCGCGCCGCAGATGTGGTTGGGGATGACCCGGAGCCGTTGCCCCACCTTCAGGCGCACGCCGGGGGGGAGCTCCAGAAAGCCGTGCTCCTCGTTCATGAAGAAAAGGATCATCTCCGGGTAGCCCCTCACCAGTCCATGGCCTTTGCGTGTGCCCGGACCCAGCGGGTCGCTGGAGAAGGTCTTGGAACCGCCGTCGACGATGACTCGTCCGGGGACGGCATTGCTGATAACGGTGACCAGCAACGAGGCGGCGCACTGCTTTTCGGTACAGGACTTCCACTCCAGCGTGTTGCGGTCGTTGAAGATGTAAGTGCCCGGCCGCATTTCGTCCAGGCCTGGGATCAGGTGGCAGTAGGGCGCGGACGGAGTGCTCCCGCCCGAGATCCGGGGGACGGGGAACTTCTCGGCCGCAAAGAGTTCCAGGAGCCGCTGCAGTTCGTCGACCAGATTCTCGAGGGTATTGTTGTTGCCGTCGAAGTCCGGGTGGACATGGCCCGGATAGAACATGAGCCCTTCGAAGTCGAGGCCGGGCGTGGCTTCGATGAGGCGGGCGAGACGGACCGCCTCCGGACCGGGCGGAACACCGCAGCGGCGAGCCCCCAGATCGATCTCCACGAAAACGGGGATCCGGGCGCCGTCCGCGGCGCGGCCGGTGGTGGCGACGGCCTCTTCCGAATCGAGGCTGACCGAGACTCGGGCCCGTTCCAGCACGGCCCGCAGGCGTCGGGCCTTGGCCTCGCCGATGGGAGGATATGCCAGCATCAGGTCTTCCAAGCCGGCCTCGCTCATGACTTCGGCCTCGCCCAGCTTGGCGACGGTGATGCCGTGGGCTCCCAGGTCCAACTGCCGCCGGGCCAGGCGAGGCATCTTGTGAGTCTTGATGTGAGGACGCAGAGCGATGCCGTGCCGGCCGGAATAAGCCGCCATTCTCCGCAGGTTGTCCTCCATGACATCTACGTCGATGATCATGGCCGGGGTTTCCAGGTCGTCGAGTCTCATGGCGGCGCCCTCCCGATATGAGTTCGCTAAGTCTGTGCACCCCCGGGCAGGATCCGGACTCTTCGGCCCTCGACGCGCACCCGATCCTGGCAGAGCAGCTTCAAGGCCTCGGGGTAGATCTGGTGCTCGTGCAACAGGATTCGAGCGGAGAGGCTCTCCTCGGTATCGCCTTCTTCAACGGGAACCGGGTGCTGGAGGATGATGGGGCCATGGTCCAGCTCTTCGTCCACGAAATGGACCGTGCAACCGGTCACCCTGGCGCCCCACTCCAGGGCCTGGCGCTGAGCGTGCAGTCCCGTGAACGCCGGGAGGAGTGAAGGATGGATGTTGAGAATCCGAAGCGGATACCGTTTCACCAGTTCCGGTCCGAGAATGCGCATGAACCCGGCCAGGCAGACCAGGTCCGCCCGGGCTGCTTTCAACTCGGAGGCCAACAACCGGCTGTAGGCGTCGCGCCCCACACCCTTGGAGGGGATGCAAACGGTGGGGTAGTTGCGTTCTCTCGCCAGTTCCAAACCCGCGGCCGACGCCCGGTTGGAGAGGACCAGCGTGATCCGGGCCGGTATTCGTCCGTCTTCAACGGCGTCGGACAGAGCCCGGAAGTTGGAGCCTCGGCCGCTGATGAGGATACCGACGTTCTTCATGCGTATTGGACCTTGCCCTCTCCCTCCCCGATTTCCCCGGCCAGGACGTACTCTTCCCCGGTCCGCTCCAGCTCCGCCGCGACCGGGCCGAAACCTTCCCGGTCCACGACCAGGATCATGCCCAGACCCATGTTGAAGGTCCGGAACATTTCGGCCTCTTCCACCCGCCCCAGATCCTGAATGAGGTGAAAGACGGGGAGATTCTCCCAGCTTCCCCGGCGGACTCGAGCATCCAGGGCCGGTGGGAGCACTCGAGCCAGATTGTCCGTGATCCCGCCGCCCGTGATGTGCGCCACGGCGTGGAGCGCGTCCTGCCCCACGAGATTGCGGAGAGAGGGGAGATAGTTGCGGTGCGGGATCAGCAATTCTTCCCCGAGGGTCTTTCCCAGGCCATCGACGTAGGTGTCGACACTCATCCGCTCCCGCTCGAAAAAGAGTTTCCGGACCAGGGAGTAGCCGTTGGTGTGAATCCCGGAAGAGGGGAGTCCCACCAGCAGATCGCCGTTGCAGACCCGGCCCGTGTGGGGGACCCTGGATTCGTCCGCCATCCCCACGATGAACCCGGCAAGGTCGTATTCTCCCTCCTGGTAGAAGTCGGGCATCTCGGCGGTCTCTCCGCCCAGCAGGACGCAGCCGGCCTCCCGGCAGCCTTCGACCAGTCCCTTCACCACCTCCCGGACCACCCGGGGTTTGAGCTTTCCGGTGGCGATGTAGTCGAGAAAGAAGAGGGGCCGGGCCCCATGGACCAGTATGTCGTTGGTGCAGTGAGCCACCAGGTCCATCCCCACCGTGTCGTGCACGCCGGTCAGGAAGGCGATCTTGAGCTTGGTGCCTACTCCGTCGGCGCTGGAGACCAGAAGCGGTCTCTCCATCCGGCCGAAGTCGGGCCGGTAGAGACCCGAGAAGGTCCCGAAATCGGTCAGGACCCGGGAGTCGAAAGTGGATTGGACCAGACCGCGAATTCCGGCATAGGCGCGGTTGGCGGCATCCACGTCCACCCCGGCGTCGCGGTATCTCATTTCACCGATGAGTTCCGGGCCGATCCGCGGCCGGCCAGCTCGAACAACTGTTTCTGGCCCGAATCCCGAGTCGGCGGGATGGGGTAGTCCTCGTCGAAGCAGGCCGCGCAGAAGTTTCCGCGATCGGACACGGCGTTTTTCATCCCCTCCAGGGAGAGGTAGGCCAAGCTGTCGGCGCCGATGTACTCCTGGATTTCACCGACGGTGTTGTTGGCGGCGATGAGCTCGGCGTGGGTCGGCGTGTCGATGCCGTAGTAGCAGGGCGAGACGGTTGGGGGAGAGCTGACGCGGAAGTGGACCTTGGTGGCTCCCGCCGAGCGGACCATCTCCACGATCTTGCGGCTCGTGGTCCCTCGAACCACCGAGTCGTCGCAGAGGATGACCCTCCTCCCCGACAGCAGCTCCCGAATGGGGTTCAGCTTGACCTTGACCCCGAAATGCCGGATCGATTGCTTGGGCTCGATGAAGGTCCTTCCCACATAGTGGTTTCGGATCAGTCCGAATTGGAAGGGAATGCCCGACTCCTTGGCGTAGCCCAGGGCGGCCGTGACGCCCGAGTCCGGAACCGGGACCACCACGTCCGCGTCGGCCGGGGCTTCGCGGGCCAGCCGGCGGCCCATCCGGTAGCGAGCTCCGTGGACGCTGGTCCCGAAGACCCGGCTGTCCGGCCGGCTGAAATAAACCTGCTCGAAAATGCAGAAGGCGTGGCGCGGCGCGTCCGGTTGCCGAAAGGAATGAAGCGAACCGTTCTGGATTCGCAGGATCTCCCCCGGTTCGACGTCCCGCAGATAGCGCGCTCCGATCAGGTCGAAGGCGCAGGTCTCGGAGGCGACGACGTAGGCGTCTTCCAACCGGCCCAGACAGAGCGGACGCACGCCCATGGGGTCCCGGATGGCGTAAATGCAATCCGGACGCTGCAACACCATGGAGTAGGCGCCCCGGACGACCCGGAGGATCTCCAGCAGGGCGTCGTCCAGATCCTTCTGCGGACAATGGGCCAGGAGATGGAGAACGACTTCGGTGTCGCTGGTGGACTGGAAGATGGCCCCTTCCGCTTCCAGGCTGCGCCTCAACGAACCGGTGTTGACGATGTTCCCGTTGTGGGCCAGGGCGACGGGTCCGCGCCAGGATTGCGTGACGATGGGCTGGGCGTTGGTCAGCAGGCTCTCACCCATGGTGGAGTATCGAACGTGGGCCGTGGCCGAAAGGCCCGGCAGCCGTTCCAGCTTCTCGTCGCTGAAGACCTCGGCGACGTAGCCCATGCCCCGTTCCTGGTGCAGGTTCGTTCCGTCGGACGAGACGATCCCGGCCGACTCCTGGCCTCGATGCTGGAGGGCGTAGAGTCCCAGGTAGGCGTGGCGGGCCGCCTCGGGGTGAGAGGCGATGCCGAAGATGCCGCACTCGTCGTGAAACTTGTCCTCGTGCATGGACTGTTGCGTTTCGGTAGGGCCCGAGCGGAGGCTGGCCTCCACGGCGGAAATATATTCCCCTGCGGACGGCAAATCAATACGGTAAGAGGTAATAGCGTCGGGGTACCCCTAGTGGGTACCCTTGTTGACATCGGTGAGGACCGGAACCGGATAGTGGCTGTCCTTCTCGTTTTGTCCCCCTCCTCGCGTCCTTTGCCATCAACCGAACAAGTCGGCATGGGTCCCGGTTCGAATCAGGATGAGAGTATCGTCCTCCCGGCGCCAGACCAGCAGCCAGTCCGGTTCGATGTGACATTCCCAGCAACGAGACCAATCCCCGGCCAACCGGTGCTGCCGATATCTCGGGGCGAGTGGCTGATTCGACAGCAGTTGTTCCACGACAGTCCAGAGCTTGTGGAGATTTATGCCGCGCTTCCGGCCACGCTTGAGATCCTTTTCGAATCGCTTCGTGGTGAGCAGGCGCATTGATCATTCGTGCCGGGATTTGAGATCCTCCAAGTCCGCATATTCGGTGAGTCCCTTTCCTGCGCGGGCCTGGCTCAACGCCTTGAGCGTCTCGGCATTGGGAATCTTCACCGCGAACGGCAGGCCGCGATGCAGCGTCACCTGTCGATAGAATAGTGTGAGCGCCGCGGTTGGGGTCAGCCCGAGCGCGGAGAAGACCTCTTCGGCCTGGCTCTTCAACTCCGGTTCAACGCGGGCGCGGATCATTTCGGTCTTGGCCATCGGACGCCCTCCCACTAGATTCCTTAAAAATGTACCACAAACGGGGAACATATACCGGTTCCTGAGTCAGAAGCGTCCCTCCGTCCCCGCACCTGCCAATTCGCAGGTGTCATTACCACGTCAAGTTGTCCGGTTATTGGGGGAGTTCCAGCACGCAAGGGGTTGACAGGGGAATGGGATATCGTCAGAATGTCGAACGCCTCCCTGGCTCTTCGAGTGGATAAGTGTATCCCAG
>JAPOYZ010000584.1 GCA_026706325.1 Candidatus Aminicenantota bacterium | reverse complement strand
CTTCTTCTTTTTCTTGGGCCTGTCCTGATCCGGCTCGCGAAAATAGGTTCTCGTCTGAACCGAGGCCCTGGAGTAGTTCATAGAGCGTCTGGCGTACGAGGCGGAGTTGACCCGCATTCCAAGCGATCTGCCGGCCGTTCCAACGACGGCCGCCTGTTTTTCGTCAACACCCGCCGACATGAACAGAAACTCCCAACCGGCCTTCTTTTTCCGGGAGACCAAGGCGAGGCAGCTCTCCTGAGTATGTTCACGGGAAGCGTTCTCGTAGCCGTCCGTGTCAATCATGACCATGACCTTGTCGCCTTTGGAAGCGGCGGACTCGGCGTGAGAGATCGACTTGGCGATGGCGTCGTACAGGGGCGTCATCGCACCGGGGCGGTAGTCCTTCTCCTCCATGGGCTTCCACTTCTCGACCGATCCGCAGAAAAACCTGGTCCAGCGTTGGCTGTCGAACTTGAACACTGTGAGCCGAGTCGTCTCGGGCAGTTGATTGACGTACTCGTTTAGAGAGGTCACGACCCTCTGTTCCTGACCGCTCATGGACCCGGTCTCGTCAAGCGTTACGATTGCGTGGTTCATTATTCCTCCTTCAGTTTCTTCCACCACATGGGAGAGTGGGGGACAGGAATGTCCCCCCTCCTACCGGCCGTTTCTCATCCAGAAGCTGCCGTGGACGACCATTCCGTCGAGCGTCAACGCTTGGCCGATTCTTTTCTCGTCGCGCACGCGTCGCTCCGTTCCCAGCCCGACGCCGGGGGTATCCTGAGATTGCATGGCGCCGAAACGCCGGACCACCCACAGCGCTCGTTCGACCGACTGGGATCGGGGTTCGGGGGGAAGTTCCAGCAGGTGCGAACGGATAAGGGCTCCCCAGTGCTCCGCCAGTAGAGGTCGAGAACCGAAGAGTTCCACGGCCGTCACCCAGTGGCCATGGGAGACGGCGATCCCGCATTGTCCAGGAAGCGGGCCGAGATCGGACAGCTCTTGGGCGGCCTCAACGCGGCTCCTGTCGCGGCGATAGACTTGTCGGTTGCTTGCGGCGGCTGCTACCGTGGCGGAATCCGCGCGATGAAATCGCATCTCCTCCTGGACCTCGCTCCAGACCCCGCCTTGATCGCCGCGGCGCGATTGGCTCTGCTCCATGGACGAGTGAACACCCTCTTGACTCCTTCTGCGGACTCGCGGCGACGCATACGCGTCGTCGCGGCTGTAGGCCTGGGCGCGTCCCCACCGCCCCTGCTCCAGGCACGACACCGGAACCGGGAGTTCGGTCCTGGGGGGAACCAACGCGGTGATGTTGACGGCACGGTTCTGTTTGCCTCCCAGGAAGTGCTCGCCCTCCACGATCAGAACCGGCGTGTCGGTCGGGTTGACCGCCAATAAGGACCCGACTGTCGCATCGTCGAGTTCGCGGACGACAAGCTCCGAGGAAGGCCCCGTCCTGATCTCAGGTAATTCATTCGCCGGCAGGTAGATGGGCAAGAACGAAACGCCAAGCCGGGTGATGGGTGCGCCGATGGCGGCCGTGGAAAGGTGTGGAATCATGCTGGTGCCCTCCTCGAAATCCCCCTAAAACTGTTATTGTCTAAAATACAATAACATATATTGTAGATTTGTCAAGAACTCGATACAATCTTTCTTGAGATGCCGTCAGGTAGCCTCCCTCCATACAATCCCGACGACTTCCCCCGTGTGGCTGTCACGGTGGACGTGGTGGTGTTCACGATCCGGCACGACGAACTCCATGTTTTGCTGGTCGAGCGCGGTCAGGAGCCGTTCAAGGGGTCCTGGGCACTGCCGGGCGGCTTCGTGCAGCCGAAGGAGGATCTGGATTGCGCTGCGGCGCGGGAACTTCAGGAAGAGACGAACCTTTCCGCCGATGGACTTTATCTGGAGCAACTCGGGAGCTACGGAACGCCTGGACGCGACCCGCGCATGCGGGTGATCACTGTGGCGTATTGGGCTGTATGCGCAGAGCTTGAGCAGCCGCGGGGCGGGGGTGACGCTGCCTACTCGGACCTGGTGCCGGTGGCGAAGATCGAGCGTGGAGGCATTCGCTTGGCCTTCGATCACCACCGGATCGTGCGGGACGCGGTCAGGCGCTTGCGAGCCAAGCTGGAGTACACGCCGTTGGCGACGACATTCTGCCCGCCGCGATTCACCATCAGCCAGCTCCGCGGGGTGTACGAGACGATTTGGGGAACCCGGCTCGATCCGGGAAATTTCCAACGCAAGATTCGCCGGAACCCCGCCTTCAAGCACATACCGATGGCACGGACTCCGAGTCGGCGGCGTGGCGGTCGGCCAGCCTCTCTTTGGTCCATTCCGAGGCAATCCGCAATCGCCGAAGACATGTCCCCCATGGTCAGGCGACCTGCCATACCCGACGACGAATCGGAAGAATAACGCGTCGCCGATTCCGGCCGGGTCTTACGGGGCCGTGGACCCCTTGGCGAGTGTCGTCCGGCCGGTTGCCGGACCGACGCCGGTCACGGGTGGATGCTTCAATCGCCTGCCGACGACAGGGGCACCACTTCATAGGGTGCCAACACCAGTTCCTGCTCGCCGTGGCGATGCCGGACCGTCACCTGGCGCGTGGCCGCCCGATTGTTGATGACCCAGGCGCCTTGACCGTCGACGGCCAGCACGTCCACATCGGCATGGGGATCGCCACCGGCGTCCAATAGCCGGTGGCCGGCCAGAGCCGACAGTTCTTCATGGAGCGCCGTCCAAGGACCATTCGCCAGGGCGATGGCGGCTTCCACAATGCCGGCCTGGGCGGCGAACTTCACGAATCTGCCCAGCCAAGCAGTCGCAAACGCGGTCCCGTTGCGCGGGTCGCGCCGGGGCCGCGGAAAAGGCGAGTCAAACAGCACGGGCCCCGCGTGCAAAACGGTGTTTGGGGCGAACGACCGGATCGTCGCCGCCTGGTCGAGGATGGCGGGGATGTTCTCCATGAGGGTGTCGTCGTCGTCGAGATGGACCGCCGGATTGAACGGGAATTCGATCCTGGAGGCGTCGGCATAGTCGGCGCGGTTGCGGTTGTAGTGCGTGTACTCGTGTTCGGCGCTGGTCCTGGCCGTTCGGGTCAGGCGGGGCAGCCGTGCACCCGTGGGACCGCCAATGACGATGGGCGCCGCCGACGGAGATCCTGAAAGGAGCTCCGTGGACGACGTGTCGACCGCGATCTCGAGCCGCTGCCTTCGAAGAGTGGTTCCTTCTACGAATGCCTTGTAGGAGCTGTCGCCATAGTTTCTTTGATCCTCCATGTCCATCTCCGCGCCGGGGACCGCAACGGTCAGACCCACATGCTCCCGAGTCGTGACCTGGAGGGAGGTGAAGCCCTTGGCGAACTGGTACGGTGAAATGGAGCGGGGAAACGAGTTGCGGACCCGCTTGCCGTCCGCATGGACCAACTTGAAGTCACGACCGGCGAGGGCTTCGGCGCCATAGAGCACGCAAATCCCGATACGCGGATACTCGAAGTCCGCCTCCGGCTCCCACTCGACCGCCAAGGCGATGGACCCGTCGGCCCGCCCCTCGATCCGGCCGTTCCAGGCGACGTCCGCGATCTCGTTGACGCAACGCGCCCGGAGCTCGACCGTGAACTCCCCGGCGCCGCTCTTCACCTGGGCGACCTCGAAGTTGGGAGGCACCGTGTCCCAGCGCGCATCCCGGACGGCAAAATAGACCCGCCGCAGAACCTCCCGGCCGTTGACGCGCAGATACCGGAGTTCGCCGTCCGCAAACTTGATCCGGACCGGCCCCGCGTTCAGGAACCTTTCGTCTCCACCCTTCATGACGCGGCTTCGTCGCGAATGCGCCGCCAGTCGTAGGCGATGGTCCAACCCAGCGCTTCGTGTACGGCTGTGCTCATGTAGGGGCAGACGTTGCCGGCGACGACGTCGTCGATCTCGCTGACCTCCGGGAGAAACTCGGCGATGAGGTCTCGCACCGGGGTCTCCAGGTAGATGTCCGGCGCCGCCACGTTGAAGGGATGAAATCCTTCTATGTCCGATTCCAGCCAGAGCCGGCAGGCCGTCGCCACGTCGCGGCCGTCGACGTAGTTCCAGAGCACGTCGGTCCCCCGTGCCGGGGCCTCCAGATGTCCCTTGAAGCGCTCCTCGAAGGAGTCCTCATAGACGATCCGACCCAGCCGAAAGGCCGCGATGGACATGCCGTGCCAGCGCGCGAAGTCCGTAGCGACCTTTTCCAGGAGGATCTTCCCGCTGGCGTAGATGTTATCGGCCCGCAACGGCGACGATTCGGTCACCGGCAGCTTCCGCACCTTCGTCATGCTCCCGTAGACCTCCATGCTGGAGGCGATCACGACCCGCTTGATGCCGGCATTGGCGCAAGCCTGGAGGACGTTGAAGCCGCCGTTGACCACGTTCTCGAACACCGTGGTGCGCGACCAGAAGGCGTCGCACGGCACACTCCCCATGTGGATCAGGCCGTCCGCCCGGGAGACGACTTCGTTCAGTCCCGAGTCCTTGACCAGGTCGAACTGCACGTACGGAAAGTCGGTGGGTCCCGGCGGCAGCAGGTCCACGGGAATGACCTCGTCGCCGCCCGCCCGCAGGATCTTGACGATGCTTCTGCCCGTACCCCCCTTGGCGCCGGTAACGACGATTCGTTTCATGTCGGGCGTCTCCGCAACGCGGACGATGAGCGATTAGAGGATCTCGCGAGAATTACGTCCATCGTAATCTTCCCCCGGCGGGAAGACAAACGGTGCCGCCTCGCGAACCGGCTTGCGGTGACGATGTTTCAACCGTGAACGTCGCCGCTTCGCGTCGGCCGTTCCGGCTGGTTCCAGGGCATGGTGATCGTCGGTTTGGGATCGTGGTGGTCGCCCCGGGGCGGCTTCGGCGTCGACCCGAATTCTTCGATCCAACGCACCAGTTGCCGGGCCGATTCCATCACCGCACGCCGGCCCTTCTCCCTGGTTGCCAGTGTGGCGTGGCCCAAGACGCCGCTGTCGGAATAGCTGGCCGTCCAAGAAGTGACGGGCGCCGGACCGGCCGCCAGAAGATCGGTCCAGAGGAAGTCGGACTCCGCCTTGTTGTATTCGATCTCACCATCCGCAATCTTGTCTTTCCGGACGTTTTCCTCGTCGAGATACATGTAGGCCGAGGTTTCCAACTCCCCCGCGTGAGAGCAGCCGCCGGGAAACTTGCTCTCCCTCCAGGACTTGTAGAACTCCTGGTCGATAGTGATCAGACTCCACCAGCAGACGGCGCTGCACTCCGCATCGGTCTCCAGGTTGATCCGCCGGGAGGCCAGATCCAGGTTGGGCCAGTTGGAGCCGTGTCCGTTGAGCAGGATGATCTTCTTGAATCCGTGGTAGGCGAGGCTCTTTCCCACGTCCATAACCATGCTGATGAAGTGCTCGTAGTGGATGTTGATGGTCCCGGGGAAGTCCATTACGTGCGCCGTGTAGCCATGGACGATGGGCGGCATCACCAGCACCCGGTCGGGAATGAGGCGGGCCGCGTGGTGGGCCACGCCGAGGGGACAGACCACGTCCACGTCCAGCGGCAGATGGGGGCCGTGCTGTTCGATCGATCCGATCGGCACCACGACGACCTTTCTGGCCTTTACCGCCTGATTGATCTCCGGCCACGTCAGCTTTTCGTATCGCCAAGATTCTCTGGTGGACATGGGACGACCTCCTTGCTCTGTCAGATATTTCCGGTTCGAAAAAACAGTCGCGTCGAGTCGGAGCCGAGGACTCCGGGCACGGCGACGCTCACCCTCTCCATCGGCCTCGTCAGGGGCAGCCGGATTCGTCAATGACACACGCGCCTGTAGCTCGCCCGGTCTCCTCTCCATGGAGCCAGATGAACAGTGGCGCATGCGGTTCCGGGGGCGGCCAGGGTACGGGAATCCTGAGGGTCTGCTCTTCTGAACCGGTTGGAGACGGGGCGGGAGCGCCGACGACCGGGCAACCTTCCGTCTCGTTCCAGCCGGTTCTCACAATCTGATACAGATGCTCGCCCTTGAGGATACCCTCGTACAGTTGGATGGCTTCGTCCTCCAACTGACACTCCTGTACATCATCCAGCCTGTTGCGAGTCAGGATGAATCGCTCAATCCTGGGGAGCCGGATCACTTTGCCCAGGCGATAGCTGTTCGACAATCCTCGGGTCCGGTCTTTCAACCTCGCGGTGAGAAAGCAGTCGGGGACGTACAGGCCTTCCGGGTCAAGAGAGAGAAACAAGGTGTCGTTACCGGTGAGGTTGAAGGAGGCCGTCCCTTGGCGCTCTCCTTCGCCAAGGGTCAACGCTGCTTGAAACGGCTTTCCGGCCGGGACACACCCCAACTCAAGGGACGGTGGGGACCCGAGGTTCTTTACTTGGATCTTGAAGCCGGCACGCATACCCGCCGGGAGCTCATCCTCTGTCAGCCCCAGATCGGCGCCAACGGGGAGTATTCGGTGATGACCGTCGACGCTCGGACGCGGACCGACGAGCTCGACGCATCCTCCTTCGACATTACGGTCACCGGTGCGGCTCAATAGTTGCAGTTGGAATGGCTGGCACTCGCCCTCTTCGAATCCTGAGCCCTCATTCAACGAGACCGTAGCGATCTTCCGGGACTGGTATCCGGCAGACGGCCAACTCTCCAAATCACATGTTTTTGGATCTTCGTGAAGTTGCCAAGTCAACTTCTCACTGCTGATTCCGCAGATCCACTCCAGGCCGGTGCCTTTCAGAGTGAGCGTGTCCGGTTCTCCGGGTCCAATGTTGATCCTCATTTGCTGGTTGCGGATCACGGGGTCAGGGGGATAAATCGTCAGATCGGCATTAGTGGCTGTCTTTCCGAACGACGAAATTCCAAGGTGGTAATAGCCTGGGGAAAGCTCGGTTGTATCCAGGTCGAAGGCCAGTATTGGATTCTTGCCCGAGTCCGTATCTCTATTGGACATCCGAAATTGGGGCACTCCGTCTGCCGTCGAGCGCACCTGCCGGGTGGATGAGTCGGGGGGGCGTTTCCGGGAGAGCAGCGGGACGGTGCCCTTCGCCCAGCCCCGTTCAGGCGCCTCGAAATGCTCCCCCTTGTCGACGACCTGGAAATCGTCCGCCTCCAACTCAACGCGGACGGGTCCTCTCCCTGCAATCAGCGGATTCTCGGGTGTCGGGTGGACTCTTGCTTCCCCTGGTTCCGGGGAATGGAGTCGAAAATCGTTCGTCTTCAATTTGTCTTTGTCCCAGTCCCAGGAGGTTTCAAGAACGTAACGTCCATCTCTCGGAAGCTCCGCAACGTTCGACATCTGCTCCCAGTTCAGCTCCAGGGTGTCCAGCGAAGCCTGTGAAACCGTAATCTGTTTATGAGTTTGGCCCGTATCGGCGTTGACGAGCTGCCAGTCACGAGCCCTGTGCAGTTGCGGGATGCTCCGTTGCAGATGCAGCAAGGCGCCCTGGCCAATCGGCAGATGCTGATCGGGTCTGATCTCCACCGTCCCGGGTTTCTCCACACGGGTGATCAATGCCCCGAGATAGACAGTATCGTGAGGCTTGCTGGGAGCGGACAGAGAGTACAGTGTGATGTTGTCGGGATCTTCCTTCTGAATAAGAACAGGCTCGATGTCGTCGATTCTCTTGAACGGCACCGAAATATTGGTGGCTAAAGTCGTCAGTCCCTTGATCAACCCGGCGAAGGGCACACCGACGGATGCCGCGGACCCGGCGATGTTGCCAACGGACCGCGCCACCCTTCGTAAATTACTGCTTGACTGCGGATCGCGCGGGTCGCCGGACATCAGCGCAGGGGTGACGGCGCGCATCAACTGGTGCAACCGCAGTATGGCCGGATCTCCTCTATCGAGACGGCTCGTGTCAAACCGGTACCGGGAAGCAAATTCGTCCAACAGGGCAACCAGGGGTTCGTCATCTTGAGACTCTTCCCAATGGGCCGCCGCTTTCTTGATTGCCTCCTCCTCCGACTTCAGATCGGCGAAGTTGGCAAGTTGAGTGATGAAATGCAGATAGTCCGGGTCGTTGAGCGCACTCTTGATCTTAGCCGCAAGATTGTCACTCCATTTCT
>JAPOYZ010000596.1 GCA_026706325.1 Candidatus Aminicenantota bacterium | reverse complement strand
TTATACAGCATGCCAACATGCTGTCATGATGTCACCATGGTACGAACTCAGATTCAGTTTGAAAAAAGGCAATATCAGCAGATCCGATCTCTGGCTCATCGGAAGAGGATTTCGATTTCCGAAGCGGTTCGCCGCCTCGTCCGACAGAGTCTCCGAGAAGGATTAAAGGAAAAACAGTCCGGCGTGGAGGGGCTGTTGAGCATTGCCGGTATTGCATCCAGCGGCGTGAAGGATCTGGGCCGTCGTCACGACGACTACCTGGCGGAAATCTACGACGAATGACGTCGATCTTCGTCGACACTTCAGCCCCGTAAAGGGTCAACCCACCTCAAACCAGCCACTTCTCTTCGTTCGGTTTCCTCATCGCCCGTAACGAAAGCGGAAGGAGTAGAGCTTGGCCTGCTTCAGATGGAAGCGCAGTTGGACCGGTTGCCCGGCCAGCCGCCCCACCCGCCCCTTGCCCTTCCAGGTCACGGCATGGCGGACCGAATCTCCCTGGAAGGCGTCGCAGTCTTTTCTCGCGTAGCCCGGTATCGGCCGCCCCGTCTCGGGGTCCAGGATTTCGGCGGAGACTTCGCCCTGAGGTCCGGCCGTGGCGGCATTGATCTCCAACCGTTCTCCCGCGAAGACCAGCGGCTTGGTGGTCACCGATCCCTGTCCCGCGGTCAGCGAGACAAACCCGTCCAGCCGCAGCGTGGCCAGCGACACCGAGCTCTCCTGATTCCCGCCCCGCCGGACGGCCCAGTGGCCCCGTTCGAACCCCACATAGTAAATCCAGATTTCTTCCAGCTCCTCCCGCACGACCGGCTGCTGGGCCACGAAGATCATGCCGGCGTCGTAGCTCCCCTCGGGACCGTTGGGGATGAAGGTGCGCCGATTCCCCACCCGTTGCCAGACCATTCCGTCCCGGCTGAAGGCCAACTGGATGTCGATCCGATCCATCCAGGGATTTCGGGCATTTCCCCGCACCGGAGGAATCTCGGGCTCCATCCCGGGACAGACGTGGTACGGGGTGAGGAAGCCCACGTAGACCCCTTCGTACTGAAGGATCTCGAAGGTGTAGAACCCGGCGGTGCAGGGGCCGTCCTCCGCGTCGGGCGGCACCAGGATGTACTTCCGGTTCACCTCCACCGGATCCCGCATGTCCTTGGGGGCGTCCCAGTGGATGAAGTCGGGACTGGTGGCGATTCCGGGAGTCCTGACGTTCCCTTTCCGGTTCCTGAAGTGAAACCTGGGATCGTCGGCGAAAAGGGGCGGCTTGAGCCGGATGTGGGCCACATATCTCTCCCGTTGTTCGTCCCAGAACACCGCCTGGTGGGTGTCGTTGCTGAGGTAGACCGGATTCACTTCCGGGTACGGGTAGTCCTTCCATTGGATTCCGTCGGCCGAGTACGCGGCCCAGACGCCGCTCTCGGGACGCCTCCGGTTGTAGAGCATCTTGTAGCGTTTCGCGGGATCGGTTTCGTGAAGATCCTTGAAGACTCCGGGAGCACCCAGCCGATGGGCGTTGCCGAACACGAAGTTGTGGGAACCGGACGCCTCGCTCCGGCAGTAGTCCGACTTGTACTCGAACTGTCCCACCGGCGGCTTCTCCCAGCGCAGCCCGTCTTCCGAGACGTAGTAGCCCAGCAGACTGGTGGACCAGGAGTAGTTGACCGCCTGATTCCACATCTTGAAGCGGCGGTCCGCCTCGTCGTAGACCAGGTTGGGAGAGTTGGCGAAGTGCATGTCCGCCTCCCAGCACTGGTCCATCTCGATCACCGGGTTCCCGGCATATTTGAGAGGTTGGTTCAAGAGCTTGAAGACGGTGCCGTCCAGCGACTCGATGACGTAGTCGTCGATGAAGAGTTGCTTTCCGGTGCCGATTTCCAGGACCGTGGCGGATAGCGGCGGCATGGACAAGAGCGCCATGATCAGGGCCGGACCGGCGGCGCCCGCGGCCCGGGATGCTCCAAACCGTCGACGGGATTTCATCCTGTGATCCATAGCGCCTCCGTTTGCTGCTCGGACGTAGCGAGGGAATGTCAGAGTTGGTACAAGAATAGCTCAATATGGATTCCGACCCATGGAAGTTCCTCGGCGGAACGGAAGAGGAACGATGAGGGCGGCACCGATGGCCGCCTGTCTTGTTTCCGTGGCCCTCGCCGCGGTCGCCGAGCCCTCGCGGGAGACGCAGCCCGAATCCGTGTCCATCGGCTCCCGGCTTGAATTGTTCGTGGACGGACACCTGATCGAGTCGCTGAAGGGAGCGCGGCTGGAGCTTAACTCTCCCCGTCCGGCGGAGCGGGTGCTCTTCTTCGACCGGGAGTGGGAAGGGGGAAACAGCGGCTACGTCACCGTGTTCCGGGACGGCGGCCGTTACCGCATGTACTACCGCGGCGCCAGTTCCAAGGGATACGCGGTCCCCTCCCTTTTGAGGCCGGGTGAAACGTCCGTGCCGGATCACCCCCAGGTGGCCTGCTACGCCGAGAGTCATGACGGGATCATCTGGACTCGGCCGTCGCTCGGCCTGTTCGAGTTCAACGGCTCGACGGACAACAACATCGTCTGGACCGGCTCCGGCGGGCACAACTTCTCCCCCTTCAAAGACACCAATCCGGATGCACGTCCCGAGCAGCGCTACAAGGCCGTGGGAAGCGGCCGGATGGACGGGAAACCGGTCCTGTTGGGGTACGTTTCCCCGGACGGCATCCGCTGGAAGCGCCTGCGGGAGGAGCCGCTTCTCACCGACGGGAAATTCGATTCCCTGAACGTGGCCTTCTGGGACTCGGTGCGGAACCGCTACGCGGCCTTTTACCGCGACTTCCGCCACGGCGTGCGAACCATCAAGCACGCCACCTCGGCGAATTTCCTGGATTGGACGGCCGGGCAGTGGGGCGACTTCGGAGATACTCCTCCCGAACACCTCTACACCAACGGGACCGTCGCCTATTTCCGCGCCCCGCACCTCTTTCTGGCTTTGCCGAGACGTTTTCTCCCCTGGCGGCAGCTCTACCCGGACGCTCCGGTGCCGGGCGCGTCCGACGGAGTCCTCATGAGCAGCCGCGACGGGGTCCGCTGGGACCGCCGCTTCCTGGAGTCGTACATCCGGCCCGGCCGCGACCCCCGCAACTGGCCCCAGCGGACCAACACGCCGGCGCGGGGCATCGTCCCCACCGCCGACGACGAGATCTCCCTCTACGTCGAGCGCCACCGGTCGGCGCCCACCAACCACCTGCAGCGGCTGGTGCTGCGCACCGACGGATTCGTCTCGGTCCACGCCGGCTGGTCCGGCGGCGAAATGATCACCAAACCGCTGCTCTTCGAGGGGGACAACCTGGTGCTCAACTTCGCCACCTCGGCCGCCGGCAGCATCCGGGTGGAGATACAGGATGTCCGCGGCCACCCCGTTCCCGGGTTCTCCCTGGAGGAATCGCCGCTGATCTGGGGGGACGAGATCGAGCAGGTGGTCCGGTGGGAGCGAAGTCACCGCAAAGCGATTTCGGACAGGCCTCTCCGGCGCCTCGCCGGGAATCCGGTGCGCCTGCGCCTGGTGATGAAGGACGCGGACCTGTACTCCCTGAGGTTCCAATAGCAGCCGAAAAACGGCGCTCCGGGCCCAAACCGTGCTGAAAAGATCAGGTCAATGGACATGAACCTCATTCCCCATCCGCTTCAGGGCACTCCCTACGGGGCAGCCCTCGACCTGACGGTGGTTCTCGCCATCGCCTGCTGGCTCTTGTCGATCATCACCCGCGAGTATTCCTGGGTGGACCGCATCTGGACCGTCTGTCCCCCCATCTTTTGCCTGATGGTGGCCGCCGACTCGGACTTCGGTTCGACGCGGCTCAACGTCATGGCGCTGCTGGTTTTCGCGTGGGGGGTCCGATTGACCTTCAATCTGGCTCGCAAGGGCGGATATCGGCGCGGCGGTGAAGACTATCGTTGGAAAGCCTTGCGGGAACAGCTTGGCCCGATCAAGTTTCAAATCCTCAATCTCACCTTCGTCGCACCCGGGCAGTTGCTCGTCATCTGGCTGTTCACGTCTCCGGTGCATCAAGCCTGGACCGGACAGGACCGGCCCTTGAATGTCCTGGATGCCGCCGCGATCGCACTGTTCGTGGCGTTTTGGGTCCTGGAAGCGATCAACGACCAGCAGATGTGGACGTTTCAGCAGGACAAGAAACGCAAGATCGAGGCGGGTGAACCCGTAACGCAGCCTTTCGTCAACAGCGGCTTGTTCCGGTACTGCCGCCATCCCAGTTTTGTCTGCGAGATGGGCATGTGGACCGTATTCTACCTGTTCGGGGTCGCGGCAACCGGCCAGTGGATCCATTGGTCCGGCCTGGGATTCATTCTCCTCATGTTCATCTTTGGCGGGTCGACAAGATTGACCGAATGCATATCACTGGATCGATACCCCTCGTACCGCGACTATCAGGCCTCGACACCTCGGTTCATTCCCTTCACTCGCATCGGCTGCATCAAACTTGACCACTAGAGGAGGCCGGTGCTGAGGCTGCCAATGGGTCGATTCCACTTCCCGGCTCCATTGCACTACCATTCCCCACGGAATGACCGTTATACGCGGCACAATACGTATCACCTGGATCTTTCAACTGCTTCTGGTCTCTCTGGTATCGCAGGTCCGGAGCGCCGACTCGCCAGTGTTGCTGCAGGCGTCTCCGCCCGGAAAGGCCATCGTGACGCTGCCGGGAGGCGAACTCTGCATTCTCTACATGGTCTCCGGAAAACACTGCGCCTCGATCCGCTCCATCGACGGAGGAGCCACCTGGAGCGAACCCCGAGTCGAGTTCGAGTTCAGGAATCCCGCCGGAGTTCCGGTGGTGCTGGTGGACCGGGAGGGAGAGCTCCACGCCTTCATGCTGGTGCTGAGGGGCAGCGGCCGGACGCCGACCGTGGATTACTTCTACGACATCTGGCACGCGGCGACGCGGGACGGCCGCTCGCGGTGGTCCGATCCCAAGAGGATCTTCGAAGGCTACGTGGGCGCCCTGAACGGGGTCCTCCAACTCGAGAGCGGAAGGATCGTGGTGCCCCACCAGTTCTGGGTTCCAGGGTTGCGGTCGGAACCGCCGACGGGATCCCACGTGGTCACCACCAGCACCTCGGACGACGGCGGCCGGAGCTGGCGGCTCTCGCCGGCGCGGCTCACCTCTCCCTGCCGCAGCGGCTACATCGGCAGCAACTACGGCGCGACCGAACCGGTAGCGGTCCAGCTTCGGGACGGCCGGGTCTGGATGTTGATCCGGACCCAGACCGGATTCCTCTACGAATCGTTCTCCCCGGACGGGGTCGAGTGGTCCGAGGCCAGGCCCACCCGCTTCCGATCCTCCAACTCGCCGGCCAACCTGTTGCGCCTGCCCGACGGCCGGCTGGTGGTGTTCTGGAACAACTGCGAGAACCCGTCCCGTGTGGACGGGGAGCCCGTGTACACGACACGCGATGCCCTCCACGTGGCCATCTCCGGCGACGAAGGACGGACCTGGAAGGGATTTCGGGAGGCCTTCCGGGATCCCAACCGCAACCGGCCCCCTCCCCGGCGCGGCGACCGCGGGACCGCCTATCCCTTTTCCACGGCGACCCGCGACGGACAGGTCATCCTGTCCACCGGGCAGGGGGAGGGCCGCATCGCCCTGGTGCGCATCGACCCGGAATGGATCGGGGCCTCCGCCCGGGAGGACGACTTCTCTGCGGGGTTGGAGGGCTGGAGCGTCTTCAAGCCCTTCGGTCCCGCCGAATACTACTGGCGCGACCGGGTCCAGGGTCCCCGGCTGGTGGATCATCCCACCCGGGCGGGCGCCAAGTCGCTCCAGGTGCGGCGGACCGATGAGAAGAGCGGCGACGAGGCGGTCTGGAACTTTCCGGCCGGAAGGCGAGGGCAGGTCTCACTCCGAGTCCTGCTGCCGGAAGGCTTCGGAGGCGGAGTCATCGCTCTCGCCGGCCGATTCATTCAGCCGGCTGAGCCGGCGGCCGAGCGGCTGGAGGTCTTCCGGCTTCGTTTGGACGCCGCTGGAAGGATCGAGGGCGGGCCGGTCCTGGCCAAGGGCCGCTGGCATGCACTCCGCCTCGCCTGGGACCTGAATCGCAACCGCTGCTCGGTCGCGGTCGACGGCAAGGCTGTATTGGACCTGCCCCGTCTGAATAACGACAGCGATCCTTTGAGCTACTTGCGGCTGCGCTCCAGCGCCACGTCGCCGGACCCGGCTGGAATGCTCATCGAGCGGGTCGCAGCGACGAGGGACGAATGAGGGGAGGAGCGGCGACTTTCATGTCGCCGATTAGGGGGGGTAGGGGGGACGGCAACATCCCCATTGAATCCAGAGGTATCCCAAGAGATCCCGGAATATCTTTTAAGTGGTTGTATTTCATTAGTTTAGACCTGTTCTCACCCCGTTTCTTCCTCCCCTGACGTCCCTTGATATCCATCTCGATCCCGTTTATTATGGTGTAATGATAGATGTAACTGTTTCTCCCGCTCCGCCCCGGAAATCCAAGCCGAGGGGCCGCCACCCCCACAAGGCGCTTTCCGCCGCTTTCGTCCGCTCCGCCCCACCGGGCAAACACTGCGACGGCAACGGCCTCTATCTCTACGTCAAGCCTAACGGAGCCCGAAGCTGGATCCAACGCCTCGTCATCCGCGGTCGCCGCCGGGACTTCGGACTCGGCGGTGTGACGCTGGTGTCCCTGGCCGAGGCCCGCGAGAAGGCCCGGGCCAACCGCAAGCTGGCCCGCGAGGGTGGGGATCCCCTGACCGAGAGACGTCGCACGCGCAACATGCCGACATTCGCCGAAGCCGCCGAGCGGGTGGTGGAGCAGAAGCGGCCCGGCTGGCGCAATCAAAGGCAGGCCCACGACTGGATGGCGAGCTTTCGCCGCTACGCCTTTCCTCACATCGGCCGGATGCCGGTCTCGGAGGTGACCAGCGGCGATGTCCTGGAGATCCTCGTGCCCATCTGGCACGTGAAGTCGCGCACGGCCCGGACCGTGCGACAGCGCATCCGCACGGTGCTGGAGTGGGCCGTGGCGATGGAATACAGGACCGACAACCCCTGCGACCGGGTCGTGTCGGTCCTCGGAGCACAGGACGCCGTGGTGCGGCACATGCCGGCCTTGCCGCATCGCGAGGTGGGGCCGGCCCTCCGGAAGGTGCGGGCCTCCAACGCGATGCCCGTGTCCCTGCTGGCCTTCGAGTTCCTGGTCCTCACGGCGGCGAGGTGGGGCGAGGTGCGGTGGGCCGAGTGGCCGGAGATCGATCCGGCGCAAGGGATGTGGACGGTTCCCGGCACGCGCATGAAGACCAAACGGGAGCACCGGGTGCCGCTGTGTGGCCGGGCGCAGGAGATTCTGGAGGAAGCACGGCCGCTGGATCATGGAGCCACCCGGTTGATCTTCGCCCGAAGGGGCGGAAAACCGCTCGGCTCCGGCCGGTTGCGCAAGCTGCTGCGCCGGAATGGGATCGCGGCCGTGCCGCACGGGTTCCGGTCGAGTTTCCGGGACTGGGCGGCGGAGGAGACGGATCATCCACGCGAGGTGGTCGAGGCGGCGCTGGCGCACGTGGTGAAGAACAAGGTGGAGGCGGCGTACCGGCGCACGGACCTGTTCGAGCGGCGGCGCGTGCTCATGGCGGACTGGGCGAGCTATCTGGCTGGCGGTTCTCGGCAACTGGTGTCCGGTCGGCGGCGTTGAGCCGCCGTGGTGGTCCTCCCGGCCGGCTTCGGGATCTGGCGTTCGAGCTGGCTTCCGGGAGGTCGGTTTTGACCGCTGAAAAGTGTCGTGTCGTGCCCGTACGGGAGTGTGAACGGGACATGCGGGGTGGATTCACAAAAAGCGGTCCCGGCGATTCACACCTCCGCTTTCCCCGATCTTTTTTCCTTTCAGTCAGTTACGGCCACATTCCCGGCTGCGCCGCGCCCGCACGGGGAAAGCGGAGGTGGATGGGAGCGACCCCCCCTTTTTCCTGCCCGGTGCGGGCACGGGGGTGTGGCGCCATTCACATTTGCGCCACACCCCCTGGGGGGGTCGCTCCCATCCAATTGATCCCTACGGGAAGG
>JAPOYZ010000642.1 GCA_026706325.1 Candidatus Aminicenantota bacterium | reverse complement strand
CACAGGAACGCGCCGATCAGCGGCCGGACCGGACTACGGACGTGCCATCCGAGATTAGAAAAGTATTGATCCGGAAAATGTTACAGGAGGGTTCTCGTTCGGGGCAAGGGCGGCGGACTTGGAAGGGGGGGCATTGGAGGCGGGACTTGTAGTCCCCCATTCTTCCTTGCGCCCGCTTCCTTCCTGCCCCGGTGTTACTCGGGAGTTCGGCGGCAAGACAGCCGCCGCTCCCCTCCGGCGATTAGAAATCGCCGCTCCTGGCGGTGTGGTTTGGTCCGAACTATAGTGGATCAATGTCATCCATCACTCCTCCTAATCGATACCCTGCCTGCTATCCCCCATCAACATTCATTTCCCGGGTTCCCGCAGCCGGCCTGGTCCTGTCGGCGTGGCTGCTCTTGGGCGGACCTTACGCCGGAGCGACGATCACCCTCGAGGTCGGCAAGAGTCACGGGGCGCCGCCGTTCCCTCAAACCAACGGGCGGCAGATCGCCAGGAACTCGGACGGCATCTGGTTCCTGGCCTACGACTCCGCGGCCGAAGGACGCTCCGCGATCTTCCTGGCGGTCTCCAGGGATGGAACTCCGGAGTTCGCCGGCGATTTCCATCCGGCCACGGCCATTGCCGGCGGTTCAGACGAGGCGGTCCTGGCCGGAGCGGTCCGGGACGCCAGCGTGGCCAGCCTTATCATCGACGAGGACGACCTCCTGCATCTGGTCTGGCAGAGTTCCGATCCGCCGGGCATCTGGTACAGCCGCTGCTCGGTCAAGGGAACGAAGCCCGCGGCCGGATTTGGGAATACCGCCAGTTGGACGGGAGCCGGTGGCGGCCAGGGCGCCGAGCGGATCGATGACGGCGTGTCCCCGCAGCTCGGAGACGTGGTCATCGACGAAAAGGGGCGGCTCTGGATCCTCTACAGCCAGAGGGTTGAGGTGCCGCCGGACCAACTCTTTCACGTCCTGGCCAAGGGACACCCCTACTCCCGCCGTCTCCGCCGGGAACCGGCGGGGCAGATCTGGGCAGCCTCTCCCGCGGCGGATGGCTGGAAGCGAAATCCGCTGACTCTGCCCGGCGACTATGGCCCGCCGGTGGCGGACCTGGACCCCCAGGGAACGCTGCACCTGACCTCCGCCCGAGACGGCTCCTGGTTTATCTTCTATCTGCAGCTGTCCGATTTCGCCCGGGGATTCGACCAGGGCCGGGACTTCACCGCGGTCGCTCCCCATGTTCCCTGGAGCGGAACCGGCTACGTGAGCCACAGCGTGGCCGGCTGGGGCCGGAAGGCCCTGGTGGTCTGGGAGAAGGTGGAGCACCAACTCCAATCTGCCTATTTCGACGGGAGCAGTTGGACGGTCCAGCCGCTGCATCACAGCCAGGAAGCTCTACACCACCCCATGCTGGTCCGTGACGAGCACGGCGTGGCCTGGGTCTTCTGGACCAGCACCGCCGGAGGCCACGGCTTCTACTCCCGCTGGCTGGGTTCCCGGTTCTCCGCTGCGTACGAGTGCCGGATGGTGGGCGGGGACCCCATCTCCCATGAGGAGGCCACCCGGGCGCCTTCTCTCAGCAACTTCCACACCATCGAACGAAGTCCTCGGAAGGGGGCCGGGACCCTGGGGATGGCGCTCTCTGTCTTGGGACCCTCCGGAAGCGTCTACTTCGACCCGCTGCTGGTGCCCGAACTGAACCCGGAACCGGGAAGGAAGGTGCTGTTCCTGGACATGCTGGAGGTCGGCGCCCTCGACGGCCTGACCGAGTCCTTTCATCCGATGCGAAAGCACCCGGCCAACCCGGTGCTCCGACCGGGGCCGAAGGGGAGCTGGGACGACAAGCGGGCCATCGCATATGGGGAGGTGTTCCTCGAGGAAGACCGGTTCCGCATGTGGTACGCGGGGATCGACCGGCAGGCCACCGGATACATGGTGGGCTACGCGGAGAGTGAGGACGGAGTCGACTGGGTCAAACCGGTCCTGAACCAGGTGGAGTACAGGGGCTCCACCGAGAACAACATCCTGAATTTCTCCTACAACCCGTACGGCTACTGGACCATGATGGTGAAGGACGAACGGGAGCCGGACCCCGAAAAGCACTACAAAGTGGTCGTGAAGCACACTGGAGGAGACCGGCTCCACACCTCGCCTGACGGGCTTCAGTGGACCGAGGGGATCGTGGTCAATCCGAACCGGCTGCCTTCGGGAGAGCGGAATCCGGGCCGTTTTGGAGACCGGAGAGGCCTTTTCGATGACAGCCTGGAGGGGGATCCGGAACGGCGCTGGAAGGTCTTCGGCCGCACCTGTGACGGCCCGGGACAGATGATCCCCCGGCGCACCCGGCGGACCTGCCGCTACTGGAGTCCCGACCTGATCCGGTGGACGCCCGACCCCCGCAATCCGGTCATGGTCCCGCGGGCCGGGACCGAGGTGGAGCAACATGCCATGTCCGTCTGGATCGACGCACGTATGTACCTGGGGATGTTCGACATCTGGGACGAGATGCAGCTAAGTCCGCAACAACTCGTGGTGAGCCGCGACGGGCGGAACTTCGTCCACGTCTTCGACGGATCTTTCGCCATTGAGTTGGGAGAACCGGGGACCTGGGACGAGGGGTGGGTTTCCCCCATCAACGTCCCCATTACTGTGGAGGATGAACTCTGGATGTACTACTCCGGGGGACCGGTGACCATCGGACCCTTCCACGACTGGAACACCCTGCCCATGTACACGGGGTTGGCTACGATCCGCCGGGACGGCTTCGTGAGCCTGGACGTCCAGGAAGGACATTCGACGGGATGGTTCACCACGCTACCCCTGCAACCGGGTGCCGAGATGCTGAGTCTGGAAGTGAACGCCGACGGGTTGGCGCGCGGCGCCGGGCGCATTTCCGTGGATCTGCTCCGGGGCGGCGAAGTTCTGGCCACCAGCAACGCCGTCACCGAGGATGGGGTGGCGACTTCCGTCCGGTGGCCGGTGGGCGGTAGCCGGCTCCGATTGCCTGAGTCCGGGCTGCTGAGCTTGCGATTCCGGCTGGAGGCGGAGGCCCGCCTCTACAGCTATACCTTTCGTTAGCCCGAAACCCAAGCTCGCGGAGGATTTCCGATGCGGCGACTCGTCATTTTGTCCTTCCTGGCCATCTCTTCACCGGTGCGCTCCGAGACCCGGATCAGCCTGGACGATCCCATGCCTCCGCCGGCGTGGGCTCTGGCGCAGCGAGCTCTCCTGGAGGCCAACGCCGAGGAGGCCCAGCGGCTCGCCGACAGGTACATGGACGAGCGGGGCTGGTTGGCCATCACGCCCAATTGGGGCGGGATGGACGGGGCCGACGACGTCATGGAGAGGTTCCGGCACTGGCCGCTGCTCTACATCCTGGGGGGATCCGAATCGGTCCTCGCCACCTACAAGAAGATCTGGGAGGGGCACCTGGAGCAGTTCACCGAGGCCCGGGAGCCGCTGGTGGAGGCGACCCGGGACGGGATGTACTACCGGGAGTTCTGTCCTTCCTTCGACTGGGAGCACATCGGCGAAGGCATGGCGGGCTGGTACTGGTACGGGATGGCGCGCCCCAAGGATCCCCAGTACCTGATTCGCGCCCGGCGGTTCAGCGCCTTCTACATGGACGAGGACCCGTCGGCTCCCAACTACGACCCGGAGCGCAAGATCATCCGGAGTCTCTTCAACGGCAGCCGCGGGCCCCTGCTGGGAGTTCCCACCGAGGCCCACTGGGCAGGACCACCCCGGCCCCGGCACGACCCGCGCCCCGGCCGGCCCCGAAGGACCCTCCGGTTCTCCCGCCAGGGCTACATGGTGGACCTGAGCGGCGACCATCCGCTGAACCTGATGGCCACCCACCTGGCCATGACGGCCTACATGCTGACCCACGAGGAGAAGTACCGAAACTGGATCCTGGAGTACGTGGACGCCTGGAAGGAAAGGGCCCGGGCCAACGGCGGCAACATTCCCACCAACATCGGCCTGGACGGACAAATCGGGGGCCAGTGGGACGGAAAGTGGTACGGGGGAGTCTACGGTTGGAACTTTCGTCCCCGTTTCGACGAGTTCACGCCCGATCGCGAGGGGCAACCCAATCCGGGCAACAACATGTTCATCCGGGGATCGCGCATCGGCTTCGGCATCGCCCTGCTATTGACGGGAGATCGCGAATACCCGGCCGTCATCAGGCGCCAGATGGACAACCTGTACGCGGCTGGCCGGGAGGAGAACGGACGGATTCTCATTCCTCACAAGCATGGAAACGACGGCTGGTACGGATACACCGAAAACGTCTACCTGGAAGAGCAGGTCGATCTCTATCTCTGGTCTCTGGACGATCCCGTCGATCCGGTCCAGCGCAGGAGGGTCTCGGCCCACCCCTGGATCCGCTACCTGGAGGGTCGCCACGACAGCTACCCGCTGGAGGCGCTGCAACAGGATTTCGCCGTCATCGGCCTCCAGATGAAGCGTTTGAGAGAGGACGGGGCGACTCGAGACACCCGGTCCTCAACCGGTTTTGCTCGAACCGTCGCCGTCACCTCGCTGCTGCACCTGATGATGGGAGCCAACTACCCGGGGGGATCGGGGAATGCGCTCCATGCGCAGGTGCGGTATTTCGATCCGGACCGCCGCCGGCCCGGCCTGCCGCCCGGCGTGGGAGCATTGGTGGAGAAGCTCGGGCCCGGGTCCGTCACCTTGACGCTGGTCAACGTGAGTCCCGTACACGCACGGGAGGTGGTGGTTCAAACCGGCGGCTACGCCGAGCACCAATGCCTTTCGGTGAACCACGGTGGCCGGACGACCCCGGTGAACGACTCCCATTTCCGGGTCCGGCTGAAGCCGGGGAGCGGCGGACGACTCGTTTTATCTCTGGATCGTTACTCCCAGACTCCCACGCTGGCGTTTCCCTGGGATCGCTGATCGCTTCTGCGCGCGGGACGACCGGCAGGGGAGCCGGTGCGGTTTCGAGCAAGTCCTTCAGGGCCGACGGTCATCCTCTCCCATCGGTCTGAGCTTCCAGGAAGAAATCGACGTAACCCGTTGATCGCGATATGGAAATGAATTGACGCCGGGCGGTCACTAACATACGTTCATGAGAGTAATTGCCGAGGATCATAACGATGAAGAAGTTCTGGAAGAGTCTGTCGGCTCTGGCCGGTTTCGGAACTCTGTTTGCCTTCCTGTCCCTCTTGTTCGTGGCCTCAATCGGAGGGTTTCCCGACGGTCGGAAAATTCCGTTAGCTTGGAGCGTCCTCAACAATCGCAGCTGTTACGTGCCCGGCTGTCACTATGCTTCCGGCAGCACGTTGAACGAGGCCGGTTCCGTCTCCTTCAACAATCTGCCGGAACGTTTCGTTCCTGGCGAAACATACGACTTGGGGATCACGATCACTGGAGGCACGACGTACGGGTTCCAGATGGCATCCGTTTACTCCGACGGCACGCAGGCGGGTGCCCTGACGGCCGTCACCGAAGACACCACTGTGGTCGACAAGGCGGGGCCGCAGATACTGACTCATACCAGCAACCTGGAATCCGGGATGGTCGACTTTCAGTGGACGGCGCCGATGGAGCCGAAAGAGAAAAGCGTGACATTCAGGGTGGCGTCCAATTCCGCAGACGGCGACGGCAGGCCGACGGGAGACGCGATCAACACGCTCACCGCCTCAATTCCCACCGACAGCGAGATCGACGTCCCGATGCCCGTCGAGTTGACCGAGAGGCTCCATTTCGCGCAATTCGCCAATGGGACCGGGATTGTCAGCCAGATCTCTCTTCTGAATGTGGATGTTGGGGAAGACGTCTACGCGAAGCTGGAACTACGGGGCGGCGATGGCGCACCTCTGAATGTGGCTCTGAACGGGGAGATGATTTCGGGAGAGACCGGCGTCTTCACTATTGCGGCAGGTGGAGGCGCAGTCTACGCAAGCGACGGCCAGGGGCCGGTCGTTGCAGGATCTTTAACTGTTCATTCCGACGGGCCGCTGAGCGGCGTTGTCTTGTTCGAGGGCGCAACTCTGGGTGTGGCCGGGGTCGGCAATAGTGAGCCCCTGGCCGGATTTCGAGCTCCCGCGGAAAACCGTTCCGGTGACAAGCTCATCAGAACGGGTGTGGCGGTGATGAATCTGGACGCCGAGGAAAAGACTCTTCAAGCGAAGCTCATCGGCTTGGATGGTACTGAGGTAGGAACGGGAACTGTGACCACAGATCCGTTGGCTGGAAATGGACACATGGCCCGCTTCATCGACGAGTTCAATTGGGACGATCCTGTCCCCGACTTGACAGATTTCCAGGGTGTTCTGGAGGTCGTTCCGTCACATGGCCGGGTGGCCGCTACGGTGCTGCGCATAAGTTCCGGAAACAATATGGCAAGCCTTCCCGTTGCAGCGATGCAATGACAGCGTGTTCGCGAGTCCTTCATAGGAGCCGGGGATGTACTCTGAAGGTTTCGCGGAGGCTCGCCTCGATCGCCCTCGCCACAACGCTTTTGCCGGCCACCCTCGACTTGGCCGCCGCACGGCCGGCAAGTGCCGAGGACTTCTGGACCCTGACGTCCGGGAATGTGAGGGTTCGCTGCCGCCTGACCGTCGGCGGCAGCTTCGACGCCGCCACGTCGGCGATTTCCGGAACCTTGCGGCAAACCGGGCCCGAAGCATCCTATGCCGGCACACTCCGGGTTGACCTGGTTCCCCTCGACACCGGCATCGAACTGCGCAACAACCATCTGCGGGAGACCTATCTGGAAGTGGCCCGCGGTGAGCAGTTCCGGCACGCCTCCCTGACCGGCATCGAACTGGCTGTCCCGCTCCCGCCGGACGCCGCCCGCCACAAGACGCCGTTCTCGGGAACGTTGTCGCTGCACGGAGTCGAAAGGGCCATCGCGGGCAAGGCGGAACTGAGCCGGCGCGACGGACGGATTCGCGTGCAAGCGGCGTTCTCGTTGAGCCTGAAGGTGTTCGACATCCCACCTCCCCGCTATCTGGGCGTCGGCGTGCGCGACGAAGTGGGAATCCTCGTCACTTTCGACGCGGTAAGCGGCACTTCCCCCTCCGGCGGCCCCCGATGATCGGTACAGCAACGTTGCGCCGAAGCTCGGGAACGGGTCTCGCAGCCATCGCGCTCCTCGGCGGTTGGGGCATGACGCCTGTATCCGCCGAACCGATATTCCTCTCCAAACAGTACCCACGATGCACGGCCTGCCACTACTCGCCATCGGGCGGGGGGTTGCTCACGCCGTACGGGCGGTCGCTGTCGCGGGAGGAGATCTCGACGTTCGGACGGCGCGGAGCGGCCAGCGCGGCGTCCCCGGGAGCGACCCGAAGCGAGGAATCCTTCCTGTACGGCGCCCTAGGGAGCGACTCCCCCCTGCAACTCGGCCTCGACCTCCGGCCCTCGCACGTGAGCGTCACGGTGCCCGGCATCGCCATCGATGACCGCAATTTCCTGATGAACCTGGATCTGCAGGCCGCTTGGCAGCGCGATCGATGGACAGCCTACGGGAGCGTTGGACGAAAGCCCGTAAGAGACGGTGAGTTCGTCTCCTATGAACATTGGGTGGCCTACCAGGTCAGCGATGCGCTGAGCGTGCGGGGAGGGCGCTTCCTGCCGGCCTACGGCGTTCGGTTCGCGGATCACACCTCATTTGCACGCGAGGGGGTGGACCTGGCGCAGGACGATCAGGTCTACGGGGTCGAGGTGGGGGTATCGCTCGATCGATCGCTGCTGCAACTGTCGGTCGGTCCGGGCCGCGCCGATTCGCTCATCGCCGGCAACGGCCGAGCAGCATTCACGGTGAGCGGCCGGTACCAGTTCGACCTCACCCCGCGCACGGTCGTCGCGGGGTCGCTACTGTACCGTGGCGAGACGGAGTTCGGCCCCCGAAGCACGCACACCGGCGTGTCCTTCGGATACGCCCCGGTGCGCTGGCTGGTCACCTGGACCCACGCCGACCGGCGGCTCCGGAGGCTGGCGCGGAGCGATCGGGCGTACATCATCGCCAACCAGACGTCGGTGGAAGTGTTGCGGGGGGTCTGGCTGAGAGTGTCGCCGCAGGTGCGCTGGACCGACAAGGACCCCTGGGGGGA
>JAPOYZ010000557.1 GCA_026706325.1 Candidatus Aminicenantota bacterium | reverse complement strand
ACAGAGGATCGTCCTCGCCATCCGGCCGGAGATCCGGTAAGCAATGCAGGCTCGTGCGAATGTCCTCTCTCTTCGGGACCGACGGAATTCGAGGCGTGGCGGGCGAGCCTCCGCTGGACCCCGCGACCATCTTTCGAATCGGCCGCTGCCTCGTCCTCCAGGGATGCAGGTCGGTGGTGGTGGGGCGGGACACTCGGGAGAGCGGCCCCTGGATGGAAGAGGCCTTGAGCCGCGGTCTCTCGGCCGCCGGCGCCCGCGTCACCTCCGCCGGAGTGTTGCCGACTCCTGCCGTCTCCGTGCTCTGCCGGGATTCGGAATTCGACGCCGGCGTCGTCGTTTCGGCCTCTCACAACGTCTACAGCGACAACGGCCTGAAATTCTTCACGGAGCGGGGGCGGAAGCTGTCGCGGCGCCGCGAGCTGTGGCTTGAATCGCTGATTGCGGCTGACGATGCAACATCCCCCGCGCCGCCGCCTCTTCGTTCGAGTCCGCCGGCGTTGATCCGGACCGATCCCGGCTGTCTCGGGAGGTACTCCAGGTTTCTGCGTTCGGCCCTGGAAGTGGGGAGTCTGGAGCCCCTGAAGCTGGTTCTGGACTGCGCTTCCGGAGCCGCATCCCAGGTGGCGCCCCAGGTCTTCAGCAGCCTCGGGGCTCGCGTCACGGTTATCGATGCCCCGCCCGACGGCCGGAACATCAATCGGGACTGCGGGGCGGTCCATCCCCGGCGGATGGCTCGAGCCGTTATCGAAACCGGGGCCGACTTCGGCGCCGCCTTCGACGGAGACGCCGACCGCGCCATCCTGGCCGATCACCGCGGACGGATCCTGACCGGGGATCACATTCTCTATGTTCTGGCCCGGCACCTGTCGGAACGAAACCGCCTGCCCACCCGCCGGGTGGTCGCCACCGTCATGTCCAACCTGGGGCTCGAGGCCGCCCTGGCAGGTCTGGGTGTGAGCCTGGTCCGGACGCAAGTCGGAGACAGAAACGTCCTGGAATCCATGGTGGAGGGAGGAGACGCTCTGGGCGGGGAGCCTTCGGGCCACATCATTTTCGGAGAGCACTCCCTGGCGGGAGACGGTATCCTGACCACCCTGAAGCTGGCTCAGGTGTTGCTTCAGGAACCCCGTTCGCTGGCCCGGTTGAGCGCCGGGCTGCGACTCTGCCCGCAGGTCCTCCGAAGCGTCATCGTGGGGGGGCGGGGGCAGGATCTCCTGGACGACCGGAAGGTCCGCGGCAGCATCGAATCCGTTCAGGAGTCCCTGCGCGGCAGGGGCCGGGTTCTGGTGCGCTGCTCCGGGACCGAACCGGTGGTCAGGATTATGGTTGAAGGAGAGGATCGGGAGCATCTGGAAGAATGCGTGGAAGGAATCGCCGCTCAGATCCGGAGCTCCCTGAAACGGCTGGCGGCAACGTCCGGCGCCAGACGGCGGGAGCGTTCTTGAGTCCGGATTCATCCCTGCAACCAGCCCCGGCGGCGTCGGGCCCACCGTCTCCCGCGGCTTCACAACTGTTCGAGACCCTGGCCGAGAAAGCCCTCTGCAACCGGCGTCTCGACGGTCTCCATGGAGCCGATTCGGCCCTGGTGTTGGCGTCCATCTATCGAAGAGATCCCGGCACCTATCTCTGGTTGGGCCGGAGCAATCGGGATCTGGAGACGATGGCGGCAAATCTTCGGCTGTTCCTGCCCGGGGAGTGCCGGAATAGGGTCCTGGTTCTTCCCGGGTCCGAAGCGGATCCCTATCGCGGGCTGTCTCCCCACCCTGAGATTGCGGCGGCTCGAGCCGCCGCTCTCTGGAAGATACTCCGCTGGAACCAGGGATTGATCCTGACGACGTTGACCGCCTTGACGCCCCGGCTTCCTTCGCCTCAGACCTTCATGAGCCAGTGTCTCGACCTGGAAACGGGAAGATTCTTCCCTCCGGATCACCTGACGCGAACCCTGGACCAGGTGGGCTACGTCCGGGAAGAACCGGTCGGCACAGTGGGGGAATACTCCGTGAGGGGCGGCATCGTCGACGTTTTCCCGCCGTCGAGTTCGGCTCCCGTCCGCATCGAATTTTTTGGAGACGAGATCGAATCGATTCGCGAATTCGATCCGAATTCACAACGGTCGGTGGCGCTGGTGCCCGGTTGCCGCGTGGTCCCCATGAGAGAGCTGTCCGTCACGGCCCGCGACATCTCCCGATGGCACCGTGAAGCGCCGGAGCACTGGTCGGAAGTTCGATTCGCGCAGGCCCTGGAGGAACGGCTCCAGTTCACCGCCAACGGCGAGCTCTTCAACGGCTTCGAAGCGTTGTTTCCCCTCGTGGTGCCGACCCGGCATCATCTGCTGGATTTCGTCCAGGCGGAGGGCCGATCCTCTCCGACGCTGGTCCTCTCCGAATGGGATGAACTCCGGGATGAGCACACGAAGATCCGGGAACGGTGGGAGGAGAGCTATCGGGAACGGACGGAAGACGGAGATCTCGCCCTGCCGCCGGACCGGCTGTACTGGTCCGCGGAGGTGGTGGAGAGTTGGACGAAGAAATGCCCGTCCTTCCATCTGAGCCGGCTTTTTCAAGGCCGGGAAGCGGTAGAACGTTTCGATTTCCGGACCGAACGGCAGTATTCGGGTCAGCTTCGCGCGTTGTTTGCCGACCTCGCGGAGTGGACCAGGCGGGAACGGGTCGTCTTCGTGATGAAGACGCCGGGGATGGTCGACCGATTGGTCGACATCTTTCGCGAGTACGATATCCACCTGCATCGTGCTTCCGGATTCGCCAGAGCCCTGGATCACGGGACCGCCGTCATCCAGGGTCGGCTCTCGCAAGGGTTCCACTCGCCCGGCCTGGGCCTGCACCTGTTGGGCGAGGAGAACCTCTTCGCCGGGAGCCTCCGGCCCCCGGCGCCTCCCCGGACCAAATCGGACCCCGCCGCCGCCTTTCTGTCCGATTTCCGGGATCTGAAGTCCGGCGACTACGTGGTCCACGTCGATCATGGAATCGGGCTCTTCCAGGGACTCCGGTCGCTGGGTGTCGGCGGCGACACCCGGGAATTCCTGGTGGTCGGTTTCCGGGGGGACGACAAGCTGTACGTCCCTGCGGACCGGTTGGACCAGATTCAGAAATACAGCAGTTCCGGCGAGTCCCGGCCGCGGTTGGATCGACTGGGTGGCGCCTCTTGGGACAAGACCAAGAAGCGGATCAAGAAGTCCATGCGGAGCATGGCCGCGGATCTGCTCAAGTTGTACGCGCAGCGGGAGGTGGCCCGGGGGCATGTCTTTCCGGAAGACGACGCCCTGGTCAGGGAGTTCGAGGCGGCTTTCCCGTATGAGGAAACCCCCGACCAGGCGGCTGCCATCGAGGCCGTCAAGAAGGACATGATGGCGCCGCGTCCCATGGATCGCCTGGTCTGCGGAGACGTGGGATACGGTAAGACCGAGGTGGCCATGAGAGCCGCCTTCCGGGCGGTCAACGACAGCAAGCAGGTGGCCGTTCTGACCCCCACGACGGTCCTGGCGCTGCAGCACTACAACACGTTTTGCGAGCGCTTCCAGGGGTTTCCCGTTTTCATCGAGATGATCAGCCGACTTCGCAACCGCAGCCAGCAACGGGCGATCCTCCAGAACACGGAATTGGGAAAGACCGACGTTCTCATCGGAACCCACCGGCTCCTCTCGCGGGACGTCCGGTTCCGGGACCTGGGGCTCATCGTGGTGGACGAGGAACAACGGTTCGGAGTCGCTCAGAAGGAACGGCTCAAGCGCCTGAAGACCCGGGTGGACGTGCTCAATCTGTCGGCAACGCCGATTCCCCGCACCCTGAGCATGTCGCTGACGGGCGTCCGCGACCTCTCCATCATCGAGACGCCCCCCAAGGACCGCTTGGCCATTCAGACCGCCGTGGTCAGGTTCAGCCGGTCGTTGATACGCACCGCCATCGACCTGGAGCTGAAGCGCCAAGGACAAGTTTTCCTGGTCCACAACTCGGTGGAGACCATCTACAGCATGGCGCGCATGATCCAGGACACGGTGCCCGAAGCTCGCGTCGCGGTTGGACACGGTCAGATGAGGGAGAACCAGTTGGAGAAGGTCATGCTGGATTTCCTCGACTATCGCTACGATGTGCTGGTTGCCACCACCATTATCGAAAACGGTCTGGACATCCCGCGGGCCAATACTCTCCTGGTGAACCGGGCCCACCGGTTCGGACTCGCCCAGCTCTACCAGCTCAGGGGCCGGGTGGGCCGGTCCAATCGCAGGGCCTACGCCTATCTGCTCATTCCCTCGGAGGAGACTCTGAGCACCGACGCCGCCAAACGCCTTGCGGCAATTCGGGAATTCAGCGATCTGGGTTCCGGATTTCGCATCGCCGCCATGGATCTGGAGATCCGCGGATCGGGCAATCTACTGGGACAGGAACAACATGGGCACATCAATGCCGTCGGCTTCGAGCTCTACCTGAAGCTGCTGCAGGAGGCGGTCCGGGAGTTGAAGGGAGAGGAGACGGCGGAGGAGATCCAAATCAGCATCGACCTCGGTCTGGACATCCACATTCCACAACACTACATCGCCGATCCGAGTCAGCGCCTCTGGCTCTACAAGCGGCTGAGTATTCTCTCGAGCCGGAGTTCTCTGGAAAACCTGAAGGAGGAGGTCGAGGACCGGTTCGGAAAGTACCCGCGTTCCGTCTCCAATCTTTTCGAGTACGGAGCATTGCGGCTTGGGGCGAGTCGTTTGAGAATCAGTTCCATCGACCTCAGCGGGGGGCGGATTTCCCTGAGGTTCAGGGATGACACGCCGGTGTCTCCTCACGACATCGTCGCTCTGGTCCAAGGGAGAACCGATCTCACTCTGACACAAGGCGGGGTTCTCAATGTTCGAGTGCCGTCTTCCGATCCCGCGACCCTCTTCGCTTGCGTCGGCGCCGTGCTCGAGCGCATCGGCGAGAGGATCGGAAGCCAGGGATTCAAGAGTCCGGAGTGAGGAATGCAAAGAGATCCTGCCGTGCTCGGAGCCGGCGGATGATGTGCGGCCCGGCGGCCCGGAACGGCGATGTCGAGTGCGGGCTGATAGAATGGACGGTGATGTTCGCGAGTCTGAGATCGATTCCTGCCCGTGGGACACTGGGCCGGTGTGGGATCGGGACGGCGCTGCTGCTTCACCTGGGTTGGGCCGGCTGCGGACTTCCGGCCGGAGATGCGCGATCACCCGAACGGGAGACTCTGCTGGCAGAATTGGACGAGGAGCAGATCACGCTCCGAGAATTCGAAGCCTACTTGGCTACGGAGCCGGACTCGGGACAGGTCCCGCCTCGAAAAAGCCGGTTTCGTGACTTCGTAGTGGAAAAAATGCTTCTGCGCCAAGCCCAGGTTGACGGTATCAGCGTTGCCGACGAGGAACTGGAGGAGCAGATGGGGAATCTCCAGATCGAAGCGGGAGACGCTGAATTCTCCGAACGATTGCGCCGATTCCTCACATTCCAAAAGTTGCTGAAGGTGAAGGTCCAGGACCAGGTGGAAGTGACTTCGTCCGACGTTCGCGACTTCTACGGGAGCCAACACGCACAGTTTCGGGTTGGCGACTCGGGACGGGTCCTGGAAATCCTGGTGGACGACCGGGCCCGAGCCCGGGAGATTCGAGGAATGCTGGCGCCGGGAGACGTCCGGCAGTTCCAGGAAGTGGCCCGATTGCATTCCGAGGGCCTGACCGCGGAAACCGGCGGAGTCCTGGGGACTTTTGAGCGGGGTCAACTGCCCGGCGAGTTCGAAAAGGTCATCATGTCGCTCGAGCCGGGTGAGATCAGCGATGTGTTTCGATCCCGGCATGGGTACCACCTCTTCATGGTGGAGGAATGGATACGGCGGCACCACAAGAGTCTCTACCATGTCCAAGAGGGGATCTTCTCGACTTTGATTGCACAGCAGGAGAACGCCGCAGTGGATTCCTACATCGACGGTCTGCTGGCCGGGGCCTCGCTCCGGATCTACGACAGGGAGCTCGACTTCCGGGAGAGTGATGATCATGTTTCCTCAACCAATTAGAGTGGTTACGGTTGCTGGGGTCCTGCTGCTGTGTGGCTCGCTGCAGGGCCAGGACCAGGGAGCGCCGGGAGATCTCCCCCGGCCGCCGCAGCGGAAGCAACAGGCGCCGCCTCCCGAGCCGGTTCTCCTGGACGAGATCGTAGCCCGCGTCAACGACCAGATCATCACCCGAAGGGACCTGGACCACGAGCTGTACGTCATCCAGTCCGAAGTCCGGAGGCGGATACAGGATCGGGAACAGGCCATGCGGTTCTGGCAGACGCAAAGGCGGACCGTGCTGCGTGAATTGATCGACACCCGGCTGCTCCTGCAGAAGGCCGAGGAACTGGGCGTGGCCCCCAATGTGGACGACTACGTCTCGGGCCAACTCGAAGAAATGCGCAAGGAGAGTGGAATTCCCAGCCTGGAAGCCATGGATCAGGCCATGCGCCGCCAAGGCATGAGCCTCGCTCAAATGAGGGAGAAGCTGAGGCAGAGAGCCATCCAGGAACGCCTGTTGGGGGTCATGGTCTATTCCCGGGTCACGCTGCTGACGCCGGAGATCCAGGAATACTACGACCAGAACCGCGAGCAGTACACCGAGCCCGAGGAGGTGGAATTGGCCGAGATCCTGTTTCTCACCGAGGGCAAGGAGAAGGAACAGGTCCGTTCCAAGGCTCAGGGGGTCCTGGACGGGCTGAAGGCGGGCGGCTCGTTCGAAGAATTGGCCAAGGAGCATTCGGAAGGCCCCACCGCCAATCGGGGAGGGTCCATCGGGGCCTTCAAGCGGGGGTCCATGCAGTCGGTTCAGGAAACCGCCGTATCCAAGTTGGAAGAAGGGGGGCACAGTGGCCTGATCGAGGCCGACTACGGTTTCCAGATCCTCAGGCTGTTGAAGCGGAAACCTGCCCGGCAGTTGGACCTGGAAACGGTGCGGTCCCACATTGAACAACAGCTCTTCACGAAGAAGGCCGCTCCCCAGCTCAAGAAGTACGTGGAAGGCCTGCGGGAGGAGAGCTTCATCTACGTCGATCCCAGTTACCAGAAAGATTTCGACGTGGAAGAACTGGGACTGACGACGATCGAATTTTAAGTCCTTGCAAAGCCGCGTTCATCACGCCCGCCGGCGGCGGCCGCCGCCCGTCCCGCCTGCTCTTGAACTCAGAGTCCCGCCCGTTTTTCAGCTCTCCGCTTGAACACCCACGAGATGACGATGCTCACCAGGTAGAGCAGGACCATGGGCCCGCTCCAGAGGAACAGGTTGATGGCGTCCGTGGTGGGAGACACCACGGCCGCGACCATGACCATGAGGAGGAAGGCATAGCGGAAGTTCCGCCAGAGAAAACCGGGTGTGATGAGTCCGAACATGGAGAGGAAGGCCACGATCACCGGAAGCTGAAAGATGGCGCCCATGCCCAGAATGATGATCACCTCGAAATTGAAGTACTCGAGGGCGGTGACCATGGGCTGGAAAGCGCTGCCGAACTGGTTGATCAGAAAATCCAGCGCCGTGGGGAGGATGATGTAGTAGGCGAAAGTGCCGCCCAGCAGGACCAGCGCCGTCGACGAGACCAAAAAGGGAATGACGTAGCGCTTCTCCCGCTGGTACAGGCCCGGAGCGATGAAGAGCCAGACCTGCGAGAGGATGGCCGGAGCGGCCAGGAAAACGGCCGCGACGAAGCAAACCTTCAGGTAGATCGTGAACGGTTCCGTCGGCTTGATGTACGTCAACTTCTCGATGCCGGCGTTCTTGATGGGTATGGACAGGAATTCGAAGATGGGCTCGCGGAAGACCCAGCAGCCGATGAAAGCGACCGCGACGGCGATCGCGCTCCAGAGGATGCGCTTTCGAAGCTCGTCCAGGTGCTCCAGAAAGGTCATCTTGGCGCCCAGTTCCTCCTCGTCGGGAGAATCCGGGTCGTCTTCGGCCTCTGCTGAGGCTACCGGCGTGGGAGGATCGGATGGAGGCGGGGGGGAACCGGAAGCGGGGACGGTCTCCTGCCCGGCGTCTTCGGCCGCTTGAGTCTCGGACGCGCTTGGGTCTTGGGGAGGAGAGGAACCCGGCGAGTCATTCATGAACGACGGCCGATCGGCTGAGCGGGAGCCACCGGGAGCCGATCATGAC
>JAPOYZ010000311.1 GCA_026706325.1 Candidatus Aminicenantota bacterium | reverse complement strand
CGGCGAGTTTTAATGGCCCGTGCATGGTGTCGCATGTGCAGGCGAATGCCATTGGGCCACGTTTCGCACTCGTTCATGCTCACTCCGCAATTCGGCGGTTGGAAACCGCCCCTCCTGGAAGACCGGCGGTAAGAAAACCGCCGCTCCCTAGAACGTGTACTTCAGCGAGAACTGGATCTCCCGCGCCTCGAAGGCACCCCCGATGACACCGAATGCCGGCGTGCCGAACGTGTTGGCCGGCTGCAGGAAGTTGGCCCGGTTGAGGGCGTTGAAAATCTCCCCTCGAAACTCCAGCACATGATCTTCGGTGATGGGGAACCTGCGATGCAGCCCGAAGTCGACGTTGGCGAAGCCCGGACCCCGGGTGACATTCCGGCCCAGATTCCCATAGGTGAACGGCTGTGGATTCTGAAAGGCCCTGATGTTGAAGAACTGCTGCACGGTCTTGGGCCCGGCGTTGGGGTCCTGACCCGACACCCAATCCGGAGTGTCCGTTCCGAGTCCGGTGTTGCTGTTGTCGTAGGGTAGTCCGATGTGAAACGGCTGGCCGCCTTCCAGGGTCACGATCCCTTGAATCCGCCAGTTCCGGAGCAACATTCCGCCGAGTCCCCCCATGCCCTTGCCGAAGGGAAGTTGATACACCCAGTTCGCCGCAAAGCGGTGCGGGACGTCGTATTGACAGGGACCCCAGTCCTCTTCGAAGTTGCGCGGATCCCGCGTTCCCCGGGGAGAACCGTCTCCGTTGACCTGGACGCTCCCGGTATCCATGCACCTGGACCAGACGTAGGAGGCCAGGAAACCCAAGCCCCCGGAGAATCGCTGCTCCGCCCTCAACTCCAGCCCGTTGTAGCTCGACCAGCCCTGATTGTCGGTCCGGGTGTCGTTCACGATGGACGGAATGATCCGGCGCGAGGCGACGGTTCCCGGCCCCGGTCGCGGCGGGGCGTTGGCATTGAAGACGGTGAGGAGGTTGCTCCCCCGGTTGCCGATGTAGGAGGCGGAAATAGCTGTGTTCCCGATCTGACGCTGCAGGGTCAGGTTCCAGACCTGGTTGTAGGGGTCCGTCCATCCAGGATCGTTGGAGTAGAAATTCAAGCTGGGAAGCCCCACCCCGGGAAACGGGGCGCTGAAGGACAACTGGGGCGTCCTCGTGTCGGAGATGAAGGTCTCCGGACTGACGTAGGGAGGCGACATGGCGGCGAAGAAGGAGAAGACCATGTTGGGGGACATGTAGAACAGCCCGTAGCCGCCGCGCAGAACGGTCTGGTCGTTGATCCGGTAGGCAAAACCCAGGCGGGGTGCGAAGTTGTTCTTGTCCGCCTTGTAGACTCCCCTGGGGATGTCCTCGCCGGCGGGCGCGAGAACCAGCTCAGGCGCCCGTGAGTAATCCGGCTGGGCATAGCGCCCGTGTTTTTCATACGGGGGCTGGAAGAGCTCGTACCGTACCCCCAGGTTCAAGGTCAGATCAGGCGACACCTTCCAGTCGTCGTTGATGTAGATGCCGAAGTCCTTCTTCCGGAAGTTGCGGAAGCCGTCATTGACGGTGCAACACCGCGAAGTCCGGTTGGGAACGCCCAGGATGTAGTCCGCCACGGGATTCCCCGTCCCCGGCTGGGTCCCGGTTTCCGTCAACTGCGACGTGAAGATTCCGTTGAAGGTGAACAAGCCGTGGGCAAACAGGGCATGGCCGCCGTTCATCTGATACCAGTCGACTGAGGCGCCCGTGGAAATGTTGTGGTTTCCGGTGATGTAGGAGAAGTTTTCCCTCACCGCGAACTGGTTGTCGGAGCGATTGTTGGGCGCATTGGCGATGGCACCGGTGCCTCCCAGACCGGAGATGTTGATGTTGGGATTTCCCAGAAAACGGGAACTCAGTCCATGGATGCCCAACTCCTCGTTGACCGCCACTTCCTGTTCCGAGTCCTCCAGGACCTGCGTATGCCGGTTGAAGCCGACCCGGAGGTCGTTCACCGCATTGGCTCCAAACGTGTGCGTGTGACCCAGCACGGCATTCTGAGCCGGAGACTTCCAGACGGTGGTGAAATTGGGGAGCGAAGCGAAGACGAAGGGCCAAAGGCGATCATACTTCACCAGCGTATAGCGGCCGAAGATGGTGTCTTCCTCTCCGATCCTCTGGTCGATCCGAATGTTCAACTGGTCGCTGATGACCTCCTGGTTTGACGAATCGACGAGATTACTGACGACTCCGGGGCGATTCGCCGTGGGAAACAACCGGGTGAAGGCCTTGACCGAGACCGGATGCCACATGTTCTCGGGGATCATCTTGTTGGCAAAAGGCGCCCGCAGACCGGTGTCGGGATTGACGTCGAAGGGATTGAATATCGGGTTGCCCTCGCTGAAGTCTCCCCGCCGTTGCAGGTCCGTGGGGACGCTCACGGCGCGGGTCACTTCCTTGTCCGACCGGATCGCCTCGTAGGTGACGAAGAAGAAAGTCTGGTCTTCCACGATCGGTCCGCCGATGGCCACACCCATATTCTGTTGCGAAAAGGGCTCCTTCTCCGCGGCGAAGAAGGTGCGGGCGTCAAAGGCGTCGTTCCGGAAGAATCCCCAGGCGGAACCGTGGTAGTCGTTCACACCGGCGCGGGACGCGATGTTGACGACGCCCCCGGAAGCCCGGCCGAACGCCGCCGAGTAGTTTCCTGCCTGGAACTTGAACTCCTGGATGGCGTCGACGGTCATGCGGAATCCGACTCGCGTGTCGACCACATCCTTCATGTCGATTCCGTCCAGCAGGAAGACCGTTCCTTCTGCCGGCGCGCCATGCACCGAATAGTTCCCGCCGAAGATGCTGCTGTGGAAGCTGATGCCCCCTCCGGGCAGCTTCTGGGTCGACACGGCTCCGGGCTGCAGTTCCACCAATTGAATGAAATTGCGTCCGTTCAACGGAAGGTTGACGATGGTCTCATGATCGACCACGTCTCCGATTTCGCCCGACTCGGTCTGCAGGGGCGGGGGTGTCCCCAGGACCTCCACGACCTCCTGGATCTCACTCGGTGAGAGAGTGATGTCCACGGCAACCGTTTCATTGACCTGGACCACGATGTCCCGGCGGAGCACCGGTTGAAATCCCGCCAACTCCGCCCGAATGGAATAGTCGCCAGGCTGCAGAAACACGAATTTGTAGGCGCCCGTGTCACCGGTGACGGCGCCCCAGGTCTGGCCGGTCCCCACGTTGGTCAATAGGACGTCGACGCCCGGGATGATGCCGCCCGTCTCGTCCGTGACCCGGCCGCTGATCCCGCCTGTGGTGATCTGGGCCGACAGGGGCGCGGCCAGCATGGCGACGCTCAGGAAAAGGATTGAAACTTGGATTCTTCTCATCGGTTGCGCTCCTTCGATCAAATTAGTTCCTGCGGTTTGCAATTCGTAGGTCTCACTTCACAATCGTCTTCAAGAGCCGGAAGACCCAGTCCCGGTCGCCCTGGTACTGGGATCCGAAATAGGTGGATCCGACGACTTTACGGGCCACGTAGTTGGTCCGGATGGTGGCCACCACCAGGTCGTACTCGGGGACCACCGAGATCCGGGAGACGGCCTGCCAGTTGATGTTGCCTCCCCGCGCTTCCTGCACGCCCTGTCCCGGCAACCACCAGTTCAGGCTGTAGTCCTCTCCCCCGTGGCCGGCATGCCGGCGGCTCTGCGGTTTGCGCGTCTGCTCCACCCACTCCTCGCTGATCAACTGCTGGTCCTTCCAGTGTCCGTTGCGCAGGAAGAGGTAGCCGAAGCGGGCGGCGTCGGCGGAATTGATGACCACCCAGCCCGGTCCGGCCCGGACGGCGTGTCCGCCGATTTCCCACGGCGGATCCAGGTAGCGTCCGTAGCCCGGCCAGAAGGGGTACATGAGGTTTTCCTGAATCACCCGGGCGGGCATCCAGTCCCAGCGCCCGGCGGGCACCTGCAGGTGACGGAAGATCTTGTCGTCCAGCACGTCCTTGAGGTCATTGCCCCAAAGCGCCGTCAAGGCCTGAGCGAACCGCCACATGCCCCCGTCGCTGTAGATGTACTCGCCGCCCGGCGCCCGGTGGGCATAGTTGTAGGTGGAATCTCCCATTTCGCCGTCAGCGCGGCTCAGGTCGATGTCCGGAAAGCCCGACACCATGTTGGCGAAATGCCTCCAGGTGATCTTTCGATGATGCCCTTCATTGAGGTACTTGTAGGGGTGGGACAACTCTCCCTCGCCCGTCCAGGTCTTCCAGACCAGGTCGTCCAACGCGACCAGGCCGGCGTCGACGGCCAAGCCCAGGCAGGTCGCGTTGAACGTCTTGCCCATGGACGCGGTCTGGACGGCCGTCCTCTGGTTGCCCCAGGTAGCCACCACGTATCCGTGGCGGACAATGGTTCCCCCGATCCCGACCCGCGGCAGGATCCTCCTCAGGGCATCCTCGTCGAAGCCCACGTCCGCAGGACGCCTGGTCTCCCACTCCTTGCCCGGAAAACGATCGAGTGCGTCGGCCGGAACGTCAGTAGCTTGGGCGGTCGTGGCGGAAATCGCGAGGACAAGGATCGTGCAGGCCGCCAGGAATCGATTTATCGCTCTCTCCTCAAGCTGAAGACAGGAAAAAACGCCCATTGCGTGAGCGTTTCCCGAATGAGGCACACCATAGCGTTAGCCCGGAATGCAAGTCAAGACGTGATGGACGTCTACGGGGAGGACAGCGCCGCGGCGGTCATTCGCGGAGCAGAAGGCGGTCGCCGAGGGGCTGTACCGGACGGCAGTTTTGCGGATAAATGGCGCCGAATGAGGCAATTTGCGTCTTCGACATCGATAGCGGCTCGGTCAGGACGACCCAGTCGACACCTTCGGTACAGGGTGGAGTGGTGAGGGAACCCCGGTACCTCCATGACGTTCGGACGGCAGGCAGGAGCGATGCCAAGTCGAGTTCGTCCGGCACCATTTTCGACTCGGACTGTTCGGGTGGAAGATGCTTCCAGACTGGAGCCAGGGCCTCACTCGCCTGTCCTTCCTTGAACAGAATTCCTAGCACCGTATGCGACCCGAAATCGCTTCGATGCACCAGGTGCATCTCCAGCGCCAGTCGAATGCCGTCAAACGTATGCTCGCTGGGATGGTGAAAGTGAAACTGAACCAAGGCGGAGCGTACTCCGTTGAGGACGATGCCACTGCCGGAGTCCGGGTTCACTTGGATCGTCCGCCCCGTATTCTCGATGGCGAAACGGGTCCGCCGGTAGTCGAACTCGACCGGCGCCACCTCGGCGCCCTGGCCGGCCGCCAGATCGATGGGCGACTGTTCGTCGCCCGAGGCGCAGGAGATGAACGCGGTATCGAGCGCCCCCCAGACTTCCGGGCCGTTGTGCGGCTCGTAGCCCCAAGACGGATCGGCAGAATGCTGGTTTCGTCTGGGTCCCATGGATATCGGCTCCGCTTCCCTCTGTCCAAGGCACCGGATTCAGGACTCAGTCCCGCTTCGGTGACGGCGCGGTGCGTCCGCGGTGGTCTGCCGGGTGAGCGGAGATTGTGGTCCCGACAAAGAGCCGACGGTCCCCATGACCCTGATCCCGGTTGCGCCACCAACGAAGGACCGCAAACGCTGCCAAGCCACCCACGGCTCCCAGAATCACGAAACCGCGAACTGTCGGCACCCCGACCCAGAAAATGAACATGATGCCGAAGACGAAGATGAGCCCGGCGGCGCCTTTGACCGGAATCTTCTCGATCCGGATCCCGGGATGGGGCTTCAATGGCTTAGGAGGTGAGGACTGTGGCATGAATTCAGCGTACCATAGCTTCCGATTGGAGAACGAAGCATGGCAAACACGTCACAGTCGGTGATCGTCGTCGGCGCCGGGATCGCCGGACTGAGCACCTCGTTCCATCTGGCCGACAAGGGAGTCAGGAAGGTCCTGCTCCTGGACAAGGGCCGGGTGGGAGACGGGTCCAGCAGCCGGTCGGGGGCCATCAACACCATGATGATGGCCACCGAGGGAGCCAGCCGGGCGCGAGGCATCACCTTCGACATCTTCGAGCGGTTCGACAAGATCCTTGAGAACTACGACTTTCACCAGGTCGGGTGCCTGAATCTCCTGGACTCCCAGCAGTTCGAGCGGGCCCGCCGCCTCCATCCCATGCACCGTCGCGCGGGAGCTCGATTCCAGGTGTTGCGGCGGCGTGAAGTCGAGGAACGATTCCCCGATCTTCGGATCGGCGGCGACGAGTATGGCGTCCTGGACCTGCGGGGCGGTTACAGCGAGCCGGACCGCTACCTCCCCGCTCTCAGCGCCAAGGTCCGGGAGATGGGAGTGGAACTCCGGGAAGGCGTGAGCATCAACGATTTCCTGATCGAAGCCGGACGGGTCACGGGTGTCCGGACCCGGGAATCGGGGACCTTGCGGGCGGACTCGGTGGTCTGCACCGTCAATGCCTGGGCCAACTCACTGATGGCCCAGGCGGGTCAACCGCTGCCGGTGCGCAACTTCGTTCACGAACGGTGGGTCACCATGCCCTTGGAACATCCGCCCCGGCTTCCGGCCACCAACGACGATGCCAAGGGCGTCTATTACCGTCCCACGGAGGATGATCGTGTTCTTTTGGGCACCGGCGCCCACGAGGCGGTTCAGATCGAGAGGCCCGGGCCCGACTTCCGGCTCACCGAGCTGGTCCCCGATCCCCGTTCCCTGCCCTTCATTCAGGAGGCGGTTCGGGACCGCCTGCCCCTGATTCAAGGAGTCGGGATCGACTACCACCGCGTGGGCCTGGTGAGCTACGCCTTGGACTTTCTGCCCAATATCGGTCCCGTGGAGGCCCTGCCCGGACTCTATCTTGCCGTCACCTTCAACTCGGGCGGCTTCGGCTACCATCCCGTGGCCGGTTTCCTCCTGGCGGAGTACATGGTGGACGGACAGACCAGCATCGACGCGTCCGAATTCTCCCCGGACCGTTTTCTGGACTTCGACACCCAGAGTTACTTGGCAAAGACCGTCACTCACGGGCAGATGATCCGGGACCACGAGGCCCGGACGGCGCTTCCGGTGCGCAAGCGGCATTGATCCGGTTCTGACGTTTGGAAATCAAGGCCTCGCGGGATCCGGCGTCATCGTTTTAAGCAATCAGAGCCATACGTTAGGACGTCATGCCCACGTACTCAGGGCCACCACAAAAGATAAGGTCGTCATCAGAGCGGTTACACTGTTGTCAGATGCGACCAGTCATCTCCTGCTCGCTATATTGGAACTGCTGAAGAAGTTGGTGACATTGGTAATGTCTCCCCAGATCCATCTGCTATGGAATCATGGAGCTTTTACGCTTCGTGGCATCAAAGCTATCTGCGGAATCGTCGGCCGCGGACTCCGATTACGGATCGCTTGAGCGCCTTTTGGGGCGTGTATCGGTTACAAAATTTGGAGGAGAAATCATTCTAATTCGCGTGACGCGTTTCACTGGCGTTACCTTTCAACTGAGTCATGACCTCGTCCACAAATTTCGACCGTCCGGCGCAGTACCGATTGCCTTTGTGGACGTACCATCCTGACCAGAGAAGATGGACTTCGTGTCGCGCCCGAGTCATGGCGACATAGAACAGCCGTCTTGCTTCCTTTTCTTGGGACCGTGACACCTTGTAGTATGGGATACGGCCTTGCTCCAGCCCCATCATAATCACGACATCATATTCCAAGCCCTTAGCACTATGGATGGTGGTGAGATTCAGGCGGTCGGGAGAACCACGCTGTCCGCCAGTTGGCTACTGTGAATTCGGCGAGCGACTTACCACGCTTGGTAGCTTCATGCAGGGATTTGATAGCCTCTACCTCGTCCCCCATAGTTGGTTCGCTCCTGATCCGTGTATACAGGCCCTGTTTGGCAAATTCATTGAGCCAATCGCGAAGGCGAGCGTCCGGTGAGCGATTGGCAAAGAGGAATTTCACCACTTCGTGTCGACATGCCATGACTTCCGTCTCTTTTGATAAAGATAGGTTGAACCGCAACCATCTTCCCATCAGAGTCGAAAGTTTCGGGTCCCCAAGCTTCCATCCACCGGCACACCAACTCGCCCCATCCTCAAGCCAGGAGATGATCGGCGTTCGCTGGTAAGGGTTCCCCCGGTCGAATCTTACATATTCGATCCCTGCTGCTTTCACAGCCTGGGCTAAAATCTCTCCCTCGTAC
>JAPOYZ010000118.1 GCA_026706325.1 Candidatus Aminicenantota bacterium | reverse complement strand
GTTCAAGACGGCCCGCCGGGTTCCTTCGGTTTCGCGGTACGTCAACTGCTCCCGTCCAACCCTCAGGGTGACGGGAGCCAGCACCTGGTCCGGTCCCACCCGGAACTGGCCGACGCCGATCTGAACCGGTATGGAGTCGTAATAGAGCCGGGTGTCCACCAGGTCCTGCAATTCGCCAAACTGGAGCTTGGGAGGACGCTTGGCGTAGAAGTAGTTGCGCACTCGCTGCAGCGGCTGAGCCCCCGTCATGTAATGGGGATCGCCCTCCAGACCCAGGTTTCTCATCAAGAGGGCGGAGCGCACGCGTCCTGCCCGATCCACCTCGCCGCGGAATTCGGCGTCCGTCATTCCTCCGCCGGCCACGAAGAGGGCATCCTTCTCGGTCGGCCGCAGCGCGATCCGGTATTCCCCCGTATTTGTGGGATCGACGAACTCGATCTCGACACCCGGTCCTATGCCGGGGACGAACCGGTAGAACCAGCGCTGAAACGCGTAGGTGCTGGTCATGCCGCCCCCCTCTTCCGGCCGCCGGGCGTAGTATCCGCCGGGATGGTCGTCGATATTGTCGGGGGGACCGAAGGTGATGTAGATGCGGCCGCGGTCGGTGGCCCAGCCCTCGATGCCGGACCGGAAGCGGTCGTTGGCGTAGGCGATCCTGCGGTAATGTTCCTCCCGGAACTCGTTGATCGCCGTGGCCGGGTCGGTATCCCGGCGGCGCCAGAACTGTTCGATAAAAGCGTCTCGCTCGTCGTCCGTGTTGAGTTTCCCGAAGACGGCCCGTTCGTCATCGACAATGATGTAGCGGACGTCTTCCTCCAGCCATTTCTTGTAGTAATCGATCTGCTCCTCCTGAGGCCTCTGGTTCTGGGGAAGACCGGGAAGAGGAGAGAGGTGGGTCAGAAACAGAATAACTGCGGAAAGTGCTTTCACGAAAACTTCTCCGCGGTAACCGTGGGTGGCATGAATCGGACCTGCCTTTCCGACCGGTCCCAGCTTTTCCCAGGATACCATCGGCCCAAACCCATCGCCATGATGACGGAAAGGGATCAGGGGACGACGGCCCCAACCCGATCGATGTGGCCTATCGGCGCACGGGCTTGTTCGAGCGGCGGCGCAGGCTCAGGGACGATTGGGCGGACTACCTGGGATCAACTAGAGGCAGTTGCTGAGCACCGGAAAAGACGGTCGATCTGTCCTCCGTCCTTGTAATCTAAATACTTGGACCGCAATCCCTAAGTCTTGTCCAATCTGTTGAATTGGATCCCATTCCGAGAAGCTGGGCGGATTGGCCTCCGAGTGGTCTTTTTGCCTTTATGTGGCCCCTTTACGTGAAATTGGCAAAGAGGGCAGTGGTTTCTGTGGAACCAAAATTGCTAGAATATGGGCAAAGAGGTTGGGTGACCTGCACCTTGGCGCCAGCCATTCCTCAGATCATTCAACTGCGACACCTTGACCGCTGGGCCGTTTTATTTGGCTTGTTCGTCATGCTGGCCGTTCAGGAAGTCTTCAGCGCCGCCACACCGCAAGTGCTTCGGATGTTTCGGACAGACCCTGTCATCTCAGGCGGGCTCCGTGCGACTGTCCACTGATCACGTCTTCCGGTGTGCGGGCCGAACCCGATCCTGACCCGGCATGATGCAACGGTTCTTGCCGAGGGAGGGGACATGAGGACGACAATCGCTATCCGTTTGAGTGGATCTATGCTGGCCGTACTGCTCTTGAGCATTCCGGGAATGGCTCAGGGCGAAGACGCGTCCCTCGTGGGGACGGTCAACGACATCAGCCAGGGGGCGCTGCCGGGCGTGAGCGTCGACGTCACCAACGTCGCCACGAACGTGACGCGAAGCGGGATCACCAACGAACGTGGGGACTACGTCATCGAGAACCTGCCTCCGGGCATCTACACGGTCCGTGTCACGCTCCCGGCATTCAAGACGCAGGTGCAAGAGGGAGTGAGGCTCGAAGTTCGGCAGCGGGCGCGTCTCGACTTCTCCATGACCGTCGGGGAAATCGCCGAGACCATCACCGTCACGGGAGGATCACCGGTGGTGGAGACGGAGACGGCTGATCTGGGCGCGGTCACGACCGAACGGCAGATCAGGGATCTCCCCTTGAATGAACGGGATATCTTCCAGTTGGCGCGTTACATGACGGGAGCGGTGGTGGCGCCGCTGCGGGACATACCTGCGGCGGAGCCCCGTCTGCCCGGGTTCAATGGCCAGCAGTACAGCCAGAACCTGCTGCTGCTGGACGGGACCCCGAACCAGGATCTGTACCAGAACATGCCGACCACACGGCCCTCGCCGGACGCCATCCAGGAATTCAAGGTGGTCACCAACAACTACTCGGCCGAATACGGACGAGTCTCGGGCGCCGTGATCACCATGGTCTCGAAGTCGGGAACCAACGAATTCCACGGTTCCATTTGGGACTATGCGCGAAACGACGCCCTGGACGCCAACAACTTCATGGCCAACCGGGTGGGGACCGGCACGGTCCCCTACAAGCGGCACCAGTTTGGAGCGACTTTGGGCGGACCCATCTTCAAGGACAGCACCTTCTTCTTCTTCTCCTACGAGGGGCTGAGGCAGCGCAGCAATTTCGTCCGCTCCCAGATCTCCCCGACGGAGAACGAGCGCAACGGAGTCTTCGGTGTCGACGGCCACTGGCCCGGCCGGGTCATCTACGATCCGATGAACGTGGTCGACGGCCAGCGGATGCCGTTTCCCGGCAACCGGGTCCCGTCGGACCGGATGAATCCGGTGGCCCGGGCCATCATTCAGGACGGAACCTTTCTGCCTCCCCCTCCCAACCAGCCTCCCGGCTCCAACCCCAATTACTTCTGGAACGCCGTCGACAACACGGATGTGGACAAGTGGAACATCCGGATCGACCAGAACTTCGAGGGGGGAGACCAGCTCTGGGGCCGCTGGACCTGGCAGAGGTCTCCCAAGACGACGGGCTTCCACTACACGCCCAATGTGACCTTCATCCAGGATCGGCAGCGAGGCTTTCAGGTCGCCGCCGGCTACATCAAGAACTTCGGTCCGAACGTCAACAATGAATTGAGCGTCTACCTGGGCCGCAAGCACTCCAAGAACTCCCCTCCCGACGAGCTCCACCAGAATTGGGCCGAGGTCTTCGGGTTCGACCACGCGGACACCGTCCCCGAGGCGGGTTGGGGAATTCCCAGGACCCGGATTCGTCCCTATCCCGATATCCGGAGCATGGACAACGAATACAATTTCGGCACCGACGGCGGAGCCAAGGAAGTGATCAGTTGGAACCACGGCGACCACCTCATCAAGTTCGGCATCTCCACCCAACGTTACAAGCTCATCTCGGGAGGAGCGCGCACCGGGGGCGGCGGCATGGGCTTCGACGGATACGCCACCGCCCAGATCGGCGGTTCCCAGGGGCAGGTCATGGCCGATTTTCTGCTGGGGTACCCCTCCTCCGTTAGTTACACGTTGCAGCATGACTTCATCAACAACTATCCGACCAAGAGCCTCTACAACTGGTTCCTCGGAGACAGTTGGAGGGTGACCCCCAATCTGACCTTGACGCTGGGGATCCGGCACGAAATCAGCCTGCCCGTTCTCATGTCCGATGGACGAGGCCTGGCCTTCTTCGAACTGGGCTCCGACCGGTACAATCCGGTGGCCCGCCTCCTCAAGGACGCCCCCGTCCAGCCGATCCTGGGCGGACCGCTGGAGGGCCCCAATCGTTCGCCTATTCCAGCCGTCCTGCTCGATACCCGGAGGGTGACCGAGCCGGACTACCGGGACTTTGCCCCCCGTGTCGGGATCGCCTGGAGACCCTTCGGAGGGAATCGCACGGCGCTGAGAATTGGTTACGGCAGATCGTTCGACGATTCCACCTTCGTTTATTTCCGGAGCGCCGGAAATCTACCCCAGTTGACCGGGGCCAGTAGCGAAAGAAATCCGCGAGGTGAGGTGCCGACGGTCATCTACGGGGTCGCGCCACCCATCGCCGCCGGATCGCCACTTTCGGAGTGGCCGTCGAATTATATGGCGGATCCCCACTGGACACCCGGCGACGTGCAGAATTGGAGTCTCTCGCTCCAACACGAACTGATGCCGGAGACACGCGTTGAAGTGGCCTACGTGGGGAACAAGGGGACCCATCAGTTCGGAGCCCGCAACTTCAACGTGGCCCTTCCGGAAGGGGTGCGGTTTCAACTTCCCAACGACGGCGCCACGCTGACGGCAACGGGTGCTCAGCGCGACCGCCGGCCTTATCCTCCGATTCGCCCGAACCGCTACATCATTTCCGACATGAACACCTCCTACAACTCGCTGCAGACCCGCTTCGAAAGGCGTTTCAGCAGCGGCCTGAGTCTGGTTGCCGGGTACACCTGGTCGAAGAATCTGCTGACCAACCAGCAGCGCACCGCCCAGAACGAATACGATCGCTCGGCGTCCCGGACCATCGCGCCCTGGCACGCCACCAGCGCCTTCTATACGACGGGAATCTATGAGTTGCCGTTCGGACGAGGTCTTCAGGGACTGGGACGACAGCTCTTCTACGGCTGGGAGCTGACGACTCTGGTGACCCTGCAGAGCGGGCAGCCGCAGATGGAGATCGATGCGGGAAGCGATGTCCTGAACCTCGGAAGCCGGCGAGTCGTGCTTCCGGATCGCACCTGTGACGGGAACATGTCCGAAGGTAACCGGTCAGTCACCAGGTTCTTCGACACCAGATGCTTCTCCATCAACCCGACCACGTACGGGAACTCGGTCGCATTTCCCATTCGCACCGACGGCATCATCAATTTCGACATCGGATTGATGAAGCGCTTCGCCCTGGGAGAAACCCGCTTCGTCGAGTTTCGTACGGAGTTCTTCAACGTCTTCAACAACGTGAATTTCGGCCCGCCCCGCGGCACCGTATCGTCCGGGTCCTTCGGCGTCGTCACCACCGCTGGAATGGCCCGTCAGATCCAGTTCGCCTTGAGGATCGATTTCTAGATCTCCCGTCCCCTCTGGCGGGAGGCGGTCAGACGGGGGTGGCGCTGAACGACTTGGTTCGGCGCCACCCTCTGTTGTTTTGGATCCGGTTCGCTCCGTCCATGCCGTAGACCGGATCTCAGGACAGGACGCCTGCAACTGTGGAGGGCCTGCAGGCCATGCTGCAAGCGGCCCCGCGGCCGGCCCGCATCACTCACTTCAACTTGAAATACTCGGGGTTCATCCGCTGGTTGTGGGAGGCATTGTCGATCGCCATGCTCCACTCGGAAACCGAGTTGCCGCGATCCGTTTGAAGGGTGAGCTTCATGCTCCATTGGCTGGGCAGAGCCCACCCATCCAGAGAGCGGAAGTCTCCGAAACTCTCCTCGAGTGTGAACCGGTCTCGCGTGGTGCGGATGGCCACGCTGCCGGACCGCGACACCATCACCCGGTAGATGGTCAACACGTGGCCGTAAGACTCGGGGTCGAAATAGAGCTGCACCCGGGCCTCCCCGGGCCGTTTCGCTCGATACGTCACCTCATGCAGCTCCCGGCCCGCGATCTTCTTGAGTCCTTCGTATTCCAGCCTTGCCTGGCGCCGCTTGAGGTCGAGCAGCGGCCAGGCGGTGGAGAGCACCCCTCCCACCAGTCCTTCCCGGACCACCTCTTCGAAACGATAGAAGAAATCGCCGAGCTGGGATCGGACACCGGGACTGATCTGGTCGACACGGAGACGCTTGCCGTTATGAATGACGTTCTCGCCGCTGTACCCGGAATCATTGAATCGGACCAGCAGCCGAACCTTGTTTCCCTGGGAGAGAAAGTTGACCGGGCCCGAGAGGCTTGCACTTCGGCCGATCAACACCCGAAAGGAACAGGTTCCCATCACCAGCCGATTGTCGACGGACGAGGGGGCCTTGCCATCGGTGAGAAAACCCAGATGTTTCTCCAGCAGGTCTTCGACTCTCATCTGGCCGCCTTCGCCCCGCGCCGGCGCAGGAAGGACGAGCAGAACTGCCATCAGAACCAGACTTGCGGGTTTCATAGTGCTTCCTCCGATTCTCTTGATGTCCCTCTTCGCCGGAGAGCCCTCCATGCCGGATGACCAGAATCGAGCACGCTCTCCCTTTCAATTTCTTCCGGGAAGGCCGGCCTGTTTCAGCGCTCCGCCGAATCCGCCAAGGGTCCGTCCGGTGGCACCGGCCAACCGTCTTGCCGGGGCTGCCTCGCCCCCGGCCCGGCACGGCCCGGCGTCAAGTGAAATGCGGCATTGGGAGGTCCCTCATGCCCGGTGTCAGAGGTTCTGATTCCTGCTATCCTACCATTACGGGTGGCAACACAATTCCCCCCTTGAAGTCCGCATCGGGACACTTCGGTCCGATTTGAAAGGAACCAACAATGCAGAATGGATTCTTCCTGGCGTTCTTTGCCTGGTTGGGCGCTGCGGTGCAGGCCGGTCCTCCGGGGCTCATCCACGTCGGTTCCCAGAAGCAGATGTTTCTGGACGACACTCTGGTCGAGGGTCTGGTGGACGCCCGCCGCGTGTTCCATACCGCCCGGAAGCATGAGGAGAACCCGGTCGTCCGTCAGGACCGTCCCTGGGAGGGGCAGTCGCTGCACTACGGGACCGTTTTCTACGACGATGCCCGCCAACGCTTTCGCATGTGGTACACCTCCCATGTCCTGTACGCCGACGAAGATGGAAAACCCGACGGCAAGGACCGGAAGGTCCTGTACGCCGAATCCCGCGACGGTTACCGGTGGGAAAAGCCCGCGCTGGGATTCGTGGAGTTCCAGGGGTCCCGGGACAACAACATCCTGGCGCCCGGAAACTGGCCTTCCATCAAGGGCGGCATCTTCGTGGATCCCCGCGAGCAGGACCCTTCACGCCGCTACAAGGCGCTGGCCCAAGTGGGGGCCGAAGGGACCGTCCCCGGACAGTCGGAAGTCAAGCGGACCCAGGTCTGGAACCTCTACTACTCCGCCGACGCTTTCAACTGGGTGCCCCACCCGGGCAACCCGGTGATTCGTCCTTCGGGACCCGCCAAGGTCAATCCCGAAGGCGAACCCTGGACCAGGCGGAGGGGGTACCAGAGCTACCTGTGGGGACCGACGGCCACCGTCGGTTGGGACCCGATCCGTCAGGTCTATGCCATGCACATGGAGAACTGCCAGCACAAGCGCTGCGGGCTGCGGATGCGGCTCATCGGGCGAGCCGAAAGCCGGGACCTGGTTCACTGGTCCGATCCGCAGACCATCATCGTCCCGGACGACCGGGACCCGGAAGGGCTGCATTTTTACAGCATGTGGGCCACCATCCATGAAGGCCTCTACCTGGGTATGCTCTGGAATTATCGTCCCGGTCAGAGGACTCCCGAGGATCCGCTCTACATCTGGTCCCAGTTCGTCTTCAGCCGTGACGGGATTCACTGGGACAGGCGCTACCGGGAGCCCTTCATTCCGCTGGGAGAAGAGCCGGCCTGGGATTCCGTGACCATCTACGCCCAGCAGCCCATTCTCCATGGGGATCATTTCCTCATCTACTATCACGGCACCAACTTCCGGGATCGCCTCTTTCGCGAGGTCGGCGGCCCCGGTCCCACCGGCGCCATGGGATTGGCCACGATTCCGAAGGACGGATTCGTCTCCCTGGAACCGGGAGCGACCGAAGCGGGAGCCGGCTACAACGCCAAGGCGTTGAGCTCGATCCGGGACTCCGCCCGGACGGATGGCGCCGAGGGCTACGCCCAGGTGATTACGCGGGCCTTTTCGTTCTCCGGCAAGCGTCTCGAGGTCAGCTTGGCGAAGGGTTCGAAGTCCGGCTCCGGGGAGGTCCGGGTCGAGATCCTGGCTGGGGATCACTTCCGGATCCGGGGACACACATTTCAGGAATCGGATCCCCTGACGCGAACCGGGATTGCCGCTTGGAACGGCCGCAGCCAACTGAGCGGCTTGGAGGGTCAAGTCGTCAAGCTCAAGTTCTACCTGAAGAACGCCCGTCTCTTCTCCTTCCGATTCCTGGAGGATTAGCGCCGAACGCCTATCTTGGACGGTGGGGCGCCTCCCGGCCTTCCGTCGGGCGCGACGCAGGCCGGTCCCCCCGGTCAGTCGGCCCCGCGCAAATGGGGGTCGGGATCTCCGAATCGATAGGAGTAGAGGCGGGCGTTCCCATCCAGGTGGAAC
>JAPOYZ010000048.1 GCA_026706325.1 Candidatus Aminicenantota bacterium | reverse complement strand
AACTGGGGCCGCCGGAACATCTTGACCGTTTCCGGCGTGTGCGGCGCGGCGATCACCACGAAATCGCTTTCCGCCAGCAGATCGTGCAGCCGGTCCGGTTTCCAGAGCGACTTGACGCCCGGGGGGCATTCCTCCCGTTTGGGGTCGACCGCCAGCACCCGCATCCCGAAGGCCAGTCCTCTCTGGGCCACCTCCGCGCCGATGCTTCCCAGACCGACCATCCCCAACGTGGATTCCGAGAGCTGGATGTGGGCCAAGTCCGCGGGAGCGACGTCCCGCAGGCTGCGCACGAAGTTGGGAGCCTTCCAACTGGGGTCTCCCATGACCTCCCAGGTGGCCTTGGCCTGGTTTCGGATGTAGTGGTGGAAATTCCGGGCGAAGCAGAGGATGAAGCCGAAGACGTGTTCGGTGATGACGTCGGAGAAGATCCCCCGCATGTTGGTCAGGATCGAGGGATGTTCCACCAGGGCGGGAAAGAGATAGTGTTCCATGCTGGCGCTGGGTGCCTGAATCCAGCGCAAGCGGGTGGCCGCAGCCAGCAGCTTGGGCGTCATCTTGCCGAAGAAGGAGTCGGCGTCGACCATGGCCGCCACGGCGGCGTCCTCGTCGGGCGCGTTCACCACGGTGCCGCCGTCGCCCGCAACTTCCACGATCGCGGCGAGGCGGTGAGCATCCACGGCGGGATAGATCATCAGCTTGAAGATTCGTTTTGGAGGTTGGTTCCGGTGTTCCGTTGTCATGTCATGCTCCCTGGGAATCGAAGTGCTAACTTATTCGGGGCCGGATGACGGTGCAGCCAATGGTGCGAAAGTCTTCCTGAAGTCCCAGGAAGGTCTCGTCGGATTCGCAGATTCCGACGATGGCTCCGCCCGAACCGGCGAATTTGGCGCTGACCCCGCGGGATCGCGCCATCTCGATCATCTCCACGTTCCTGGGGTCCAAACTGGACACCCCGGATCGAATATCGAAGTTCCGGTCCATCAGGCGGGCCAACTTCACCGTGTCGCCCCGCAACAGGCATTCTCTCCCCATCCGGGCCAGATCGGCGAACTCCTTCATGGCGCGATGGACCGTCTGCTCTCCCCGGTTCCAGCGGCCTCTCAAATCGTTGTGATAGATGCCGGAGACCTGGCCCAGATCATTGCGGTATGCCAGGTAGAGCGGGGGCAGCAGGCCGGGATCGAGGGATTCGTAGAACCCGTGTCCGAGCCGGTCCATGACCTCCCGGTTGAAATCCATGTAGACCAGTCCTTCGTAGACTTGACAGACGCGGTCCTGGAGGCCCGCCTCGATTCCGATCTCCTCGGTTTCCACCGAAAGGACGAGTCCGGGCATGATCTCGCGGGGGATGTACACCTGGTAGAACTCGGACAGGCCCCGCATGGCCGCGGTGATGATGGCGCTGGATCCTCCCAGGCCCACCTGGCGGGGAATGTCGGTCTCGTAGCGGAGAGAGAAGTTCTGCTGCGGGAGCCGAATCTTCTCTCGCCAGCAGTATTCGGCGAAGACCTTGATGGTGGCCTTGACCAGCCGGAGACCGCCGTAGAGTCCGTTGATCCGGACATCGTCCACCAGGTCCTCCATTTGCCGGAACTCGCACCGGTCCTGGCGGCTCAGGATGATCTCCAGTTCGGGCCACTCGTAGACGACGGCGTTGGCGGAGTAGTTTCTCAAGATGCAGGAGATGGTCTTGCCGAAGAAGCCGTCGGAAGGGTTGCCCAAGAGGCCGATGCGAGCGTTTGCCGAGGCCCTAGTGATCTTCAACCAATCGCTCCAGCAGACGCTTGCGCAGGCCCGGCCCCAGATCCGGATCGCGCAGTGCGAACTCGACGAAGGTTTCGAAATAGCTCTCGAAGTTGCCGATGTCGTAGCGCCTCTCGGTTTCCGGCAGGCGGACCCCGATGACCGTCTCTCCTTCTTCCAGAAGCAGTTGGATGGCGTCGGTCAACTGGATCTCCCCGCCGACTCCCGGTTGGATCTTGTCCAGCTTCCCATAGATGGAAGGCGAAAAGACATACCGTCCCACCAGAGCCAGGCAGCTTGAAGTGGACCCGACGGGAGGTTTCTCGATCAGGCCCAGAATGGGGAATTCGTTCCCGTCGCCTCCCGGTTCCACGATCCCATACCGGGAAATGTCCTGGGGGGAGACCGTCTCGACGGCGACCACGCAGGCCGCCCCCGACTCGCGGTGGATCCGAGTCATGGCGCTCACGACGTTGGTCGGCGAATCGAGACCGATGATGCTGTCGCCCAGTGCGACCACGAAGGGGCGGTTCTGGGTGAAGCGGCGGGCGCAGCGGACGGCGTCCCCCAGTCCCCGCTGGAGCCGCTGACGGGTGTAGAAGAACTTGACCTCCGTCTGCTCGTAGTCGAGTTCCGCCAGCAAGTCTTCCTTCCCCGACTCCCTCAGGTTCCGAATCAACTGGTGGTCCGGATCGAAGTGGTTCTCGATGGAGGTCTTGGTCCGTCCGGTGACGAAGAGGATCTCCTTGATGCCGTTCCTGCCCAGTTCTTCGACCACGTACTGGACCACCGGCTTCTTTGCCACCGGCAGCATTTCCTTGGGTTGGGACTTGGTGGCCGGCAGGAGGCGAGTCCCCAGGCCGCCGACGGGGACGACGGCGACGCTGATCTCCGGTCCGGTTTTCATTGCGTCTCGTCTCATGGACGGGCTCATCCCGCTGGAAGGGCGACTTCCAGTCGCCCTCTTGGTGTTCAGTCTCACTGACGGGATCACCCCTGCGGTCGATAGAGCGTTACCAGGCAACCTCCCAGAGCGGCCAAAAGGATGCCCAGGACAAACGGCCACTGGATACTCGAGATCCCGCCCGGCGGCGGATGTTTGATCATGGAGGCGAACGCATTGACGATGGGGGCTCCCGCGAAGACGATGGCCATGACCACGCTGGGAGAACCCTTGGCTCCGAAGGCCAGAAGGACGCCGAAGGCTCCGACGGCTCCCAGGATTCCGGCGACCAGCGACAAGCCCATTCCCGGCGCGGGATAGCTCCAGTCCGCGCCCTGGCTCTTCAGGACCAGCAGCGGGGCCAGAACGGCGACCAGGAAATAGGCCAGGCCGACGAAGAGGAAGGCCTTGTAACGCCCGTTGACCGGATCCCCCATGGCCACCTGTCCCGCATGGAGCATGGTGCCGTACAATCCCCAGCAAAACACCGTCACGAAAGCGAAGCCGAGCCAAGCCAGTCCAGTACTAGTCATGAACATCCTCCTTGATTGGATACGGAGTATAGCCCGTAGCAGGGGGGATATTCCTGTCCCCCATTGGCGGGGCGGCTGGAGCGGCGACTTTCTAGTCGCCGAGTGGGAAGGGCGGCTTTCAGGCGCCCTGTTTCGAACCAATCATGACCCATGGCCGGTGGGAAAGTTCCTAGCCGAGCTTGAAATCCAAGAGTATCGGGTCGTGATCCGAAAGCTTGCCGAAGACCTCCTCGAGTCCGCCGATCACCCGCGGAGGCGACTGGGGATCGTGAAGAATCCCCTTGCCGGCGAACCAGTCCAGCTTCATGGAGCATCGGCCCTGATGGTTTTTCAGGGCCCAGTCGATGAACCAGAAGCACCAATTGGGGATCCACTCGGCCATGTTCCGATTGGTGGCCAGATTCGCGGCATCGTAGTGGAGTGTGCAAACGCCCATCTGGTTCAGGTCCCGATAGCGGTAACCTCGATTCTCCAGTTCCCGGAACAGGCGCCGTTCGAACCACCGTTGCGGATGGGGGTAGTGGTTGTCCAGAACGTTTTCGATCCCCATGAGGACCCGCCGGGCGTATCCGAGAATCGAGTACACGGCGCGCCTGGCATGGTGGGTGGAAGTGTTCCAGTCGCCGCCGATGACGACCGGCAGCGAAGGATGCCAACGTTGGAGGTGGTCCAGCACCAGGGTCATCTGCAGATGCCGGTGCGCCTGGCTGGAGTGGGCGTCCATGTGGAGGCTGACGGCGCGGAAACGCCCCAGAGGATGCTCCACCAGACCCAGGATCGCCCGCTGGCAGCCCAGGCGCTTCTCTTTCCCCCTCAACTTGTCCTTGCCGTTGGGAAGGGGCAGCGCGTGGGGTTCCGAGACCGGATGCCTCGAGAGCAGCGCGTTCCCGTGCAGAGCCTGGGTATTCTCGCCCGGAACCTCGTTCTCCAGCCCGGCTCCCTTGTCCAGATTCAGATAGCTGGGGGCGAAGACGTAGGTCATCCCCAGTTGCCGGGCCAGCTCGCGGGTCACATGGAGGTTCCCGGTTCGGGCCATTCCGTAGTCCAGTTCCGTCAGCAAGAGAGTGTCGGTTTCCCGCAACAGCGGATGCTCCCGGAGAGCCCTGGCCAGGCCCGGCAGCTTCAGGCCGCGCTCGATATTCCAGGCGACGGCGCGGATTGAGCTCCTGGCCGGTCCGGAACGTCCTCCCGGATCTTCACCGGTCTCGACGGAATTCAGCACCCGGTCGATTTCGGGCCGGAGGCGGCGATAGAGGGGAGAGGACTCCAGATCGCGGCTCGTAGGAATCTGCCTCAGTTGGGGGAAGTGAGGATTGATGGCGTGGTCCATCAGTCCGGATCCCGTGGCAGGGGCTCTAATCCACGATGGGCGTCCCGGACCGGCTCTCTCACCAGAGCGCTCCGGAAACGGAATCCTTTTCCAGCAGCAGGAGCACGAAGATGACGGCATTGATGCCGTGGGATGCGAAGCAGAGGATGCAGGGAACACGGGTCAGGAACAACAGGGAGTAGGTGAGAAACAACCCCAGGAGGACCGTGACTAGACTTGCCAGCAGTGAGAGGTGGAAGATGGGAGAGGTGAACAGGAAACCTTCCAGGGTTCCGGCGGCGATCAACGGGTAGAAGAGCTGCGCCAAGACCGAGTTGGGAACGCCGAAGACACGGGCCCGGGGAGTGAAGACGATGGTGGCGCAGGTCTTTTCTCCCATCCGGCAGAAGCTGGGAATCCAGGCGGCGTCGGGTCGAACCCAGCGGTAAGCCACGGCCGTGAAATAGGATGAGATGATGAAGCCGGCCAGCGACAGGACGACCAACAGCAGAGACGGCCAACTCATGCGTGCCGCTCGCCTCCCGGCTGTCTCCGTCGATCCATGGCTGAATGTATTGTATCCGCCCGGTGTCCCCACGTGCAGTGTGACGGCCCCCGAAATCACCGTGGAGCACGGATCTTGAACGGCGTCGGGCCGCCCCGCCCCCATGTTCTGACACTGGATGCAGGAACGTCCTCCTTGCGGGCCCAAGTGTGGGGAGTGGATGGGCGTCCCCTACCGGAGATCGGGGCCCGGGCCCACTATCGCCTTTGGACCGACCCGGAGGGAGGAGCCTGGCTGGAGCCGGAGGAGGTTCTCTCGGCCGTATCCGATGCGCTCGACGAGACGGTGGCCCGAGCCGAGTCGATAGACGCCGGGATCGCCGCCGTCGCTTCAGACACGCTTTCTCCCACGCTCCTGGGAGTGGATGAGCAGGCCCAGCCGCTGACGCCGATCTACACCTATGCCGACACCCGCAGCCGGCAGGCCGCCGTGGAACTCAGGGAAAGGCTGGATTCCGCGGAGATCCACGAGCGGACGGGGTGTCCCATCCACAGCAGCTACCTGCCCTCCCGCCTCCTCTGGCTGGAACGGAGCCGGCCCCGGCTCTTCTCCCGGGTCGCCCGCTGGATGACTCTGGGCGAGTTCGTTTATTCACGATTCTTTCGGACCGGCGGCGTGAGCTATTCGGCCGCCTCGTGGAGCGGGCTGCTGAACCGCCATCGCTTGGACTGGGACCAGTCCTGGATTTCCCTTCTCCCGGTCCGGCGGACTCAGCTTTCGACGCTTCGCGATTGCACTCAACCTTTCACGGGATTGCGTGATCCCTGGGCTCGGCGCTGGCCGGTCCTGGCCCGAATCCCCTGGTTTCCGGCGGTAGGAGACGGAGCTGCCGCCAACGTGGGCAGCGGCTGCGTGCGTTCGGACCGGGTTGCCCTGACCATCGGTTCCACCGGAGCCATCCGCGCGGTCCTGGACCGGCCTGCTTCCCCCCTTCCGGCGGGTCTCTGGAGCTATTTCGTCGATGGCGGCCGGCCCCTCATGGGAGGAGCCACCACCGAGGGGGGCAGCATCTTCTCGTGGTTGACGAGCCGGCTGCAGGCCGACGTCGAACCCGAGCGGTTGGAGGCCGAGCTGCAGGCCATGGAGCCGGCTGCCCACGGCTTGGTCTTCCTGCCGTTCCTGGCGGGAGAACGGAGTCCCGGGTGGCGCGACGAAGCCCGCGGAAGCCTGGTGGGGCTGACGCTTTCGACGCGGCCTGTGGAAATTGTCCGGGCGGCTCTGGAGTCGATCGCCTACCGGCTTTGCCTGATCTACCGGCTCATGGAACCCCACTTGTCCCGCCAGCACGAGATCATCGGTGGGGGCGCCGGGCTGCTCTCTTCTCCCGCTTGGCTCCAGATCCTGGCGGACGTCCTGGGCCGCCGGGTCATCGCCTGCGCCGAGCCCGAAGTGACGGGCCGGGGAACGGCTCTGCTGGCGCTCGAGTCCCTGGGTCTGGTCTCGGACTTGGCAGCGGTCCCGCCGGCCATGGGAAAGAGGTACGACCCCGATCCCGCCCGTCACCTCCGGCATCTCGAGGCCATGGAGCGGCATCTGGAGCTTTACCGGCGCCTGGACGGCTTCGCGCTAGAATAGGGAACTCGTCGCACAGCACAGGAGAATTCGAATATGGAAGCCAAGGCGGATATCGGACTCATCGGGTTGGCGGTCATGGGCCAGAACCTGGTCCTGAACCTGAACGATCATGGCTACACGGTGGCCGTCTTCAACCGGACGGTCTCCAAAGTGGACGACTTCCTCTCGGGGGAGGCCCGGGGAACGAGGGTCCTGGGCGCTCATTCCCTGGACGAACTCGTCCGTATGCTCAAACGGCCGCGGCGCGTCATGCTGATGGTCAAGGCCGGCTGGCCGGTGGACGAATTCATCCGGCAGCTCCTGGACCACCTGGAGCCGGGTGACATCATCATCGACGGGGGGAACTCCAACTACGAGGACACCCGGCGACGGGTCTCCCTGGTGGAGTCGAAGGGCCTTCTCTATATCGGAACCGGTGTCTCCGGAGGCGAGGAGGGAGCGCGGCGGGGGCCCTCCATCATGCCCGGTGGGTCCGCGGAGGCCTGGCCTCAGGTCCGGCCCCTCTTCCAGGCCGTGTCGGCCAAGGTGGACGGAGGGGAGCCCTGCTGTGACTGGGTGGGTGAGGACGGCGCCGGCCACTTCGTCAAGATGGTCCACAACGGCATCGAATACGGTGACATGCAGCTTATCTGCGAGGCCTATCACCTGATGAAGGCGGGCTTGGGGATGCCCGCGGACGAGATCAGCCGCGTCTTCGCCCGCTGGAACCGGGGGAGGCTGGATTCCTACCTGATCCGGATCACCCGGGACATCCTGGCCGTCAGGGACGACGATGGAGGACCACTGGTGGAAAAGGTCCTGGATACCGCCGGTCAGAAGGGAACCGGGCGATGGACCGTCATTTCGGCGTTGAACATGGGAGTTCCCCTCACCCTCATCGGCGAGGCGGTCCTGGCGCGGGCCCTGTCGGCCATCAAGGAGGATCGGGTCGAAGCCTCCCGGTTATTGACCGGACCCAGCCCGGACGGCGCCGCGACTCAAGCGGATCTGGTCGAAGACCTGGAGCAGGCCCTCTATGCGTCGAAGATCGTCTCCTACGCACAGGGTTACCAGTTGATGCGGTCGGCGGCGGCCGAATACGGTTGGAACCTGGATTTCGGGGGCATCGCCCTGATGTGGCGGGGCGGTTGCATCATCCGTTCCGTGTTCCTGGGCAAGATCAAGGAGGCCTTCGACCGGGAGCCGGACCTGAAGAACCTGCTCCTGGATCCCTATTTCAAGGAGCAGGTGGAGGGCGCCCAGGAGTCTTGGCGCAGGGTCGTTTCCCGGGCAGTCCGCTGGGGCGTCCCGGTCCCGGCCACCTCAAGCGCCCTGGCCTTCTACGACGGCTACCGGCAGGCCTGGCTTCCCGCCAACCTCCTGCAGTCCCAGCGGGACTACTTCGGCGCCCACACCTACGAGCGAGTGGACCGGCCCCGCGGCGAGTTCTTTCATACTCGCTGGTCGGAATCGGGCTAACCGGATTCCCAACCAACTCGCTGACCGTTCGGCCGCTGTCTCAGGAAAGAACGTGACT
>JAPOYZ010000002.1 GCA_026706325.1 Candidatus Aminicenantota bacterium | reverse complement strand
CGGTTGTAGTGGGCCCGGCAGAAATGGACTCCGGTCTTGGCCTGCCGGGTGTCCGAAACGACCTGGTTGATGCAGTCGATGCTGGTGTGGATCTCCCGCTCCACGGCTTCGAAATGGCTCCGGTAGCCTTCGTCCACGAAAAGCGAGAGCCACGGATCGTCCAACTGGATGAAATAGACCCCCAGGGCCTCCAGCTCACGGACTTCCCGGCGCAGAACCGGGATGATGTCGTTCAGGAAATCCTGCCGAGTCGGATAGGCGTCGCGGGAATAATCGGGATGCCAGAGGCGCCGGGCCAGAATGTAGGGCGAGGGCAGGGTCACCTTGACCGGCAGCGACGTGTGGTCCATCAGGAACCTGGCTTCGTCCAGGACCACCGGCCGGCCGGCCTCAATAGGGCGGACCACCGCCGGATAGCGAAGCGGAGACTCGGCCTGGGACGGCGCCACCACCCGGCGGGCCCGGCTGTCGTAGAACCGGCCGTCGTCCAGAATCGCCGAGCCGTCCAGCAGGTCCCTCTCGAATCCCCCCACACTTTGGGCGAAGATCTTGACGTAGCTCTCGCGCCGGTATTCGCCATCGCTGATGATGTCGACCCCGGCCATTTCCTGGAGCTGGATGGCGTAGAGGACTGCACTGTCCAAGCGGGACTGGAAGGCCTCCGGATCGACCTGTCCCGCAATCTCCCGGGCGAAGAGGTCCATGACCCATTGGGGTCGGGGAAGGCTGCCGACGACAGTGGTGGGAAACAGAGATGGCGGCCGCATCGTTTTCACGCTCCTGGATGGAAACTACCAGCTTTGGGCGATTAATTCTTCCGGTTCGAAAAACGTTCCGGATTCTGGATTGAGTTCCGATTCCGGCTCTTCCGATCCTGCCGCAGGAACCCTGAGATCGGTCCCGGACCAGTGGGTATCCCGTCTCCAACCGGATATAATCCACGTTCCGGACGACAGGGCGATAGGTAAACATCGGTCGTTTCCACGAGCTGGATGGGAAATTTGAGTACCGGCGAGAGTCAACTGCTGCTGGCCAGCTTGCTGAGTCTCTGCCTGGGACCGTTCATCTGCCATTTGGCGCGAGCCCACAGTAGGATGCTGATCCTCCTGGATGGGTTCATCTTCGTAACCATGCCCGGTGTGCTCTTCCTGAGCATCCTGCTGCCGATTCTCATCCGAGGCCACTGGGAGGCCGTTTTCTTCTTTCTGGCAGGAATATTGGCTCCCGGCCTGGCCAAGCGGTTCTTTCCCGAGCGGCCGGTTCGTGTTGACCTGACGGCCCTGGTTCTAGGCTTGCTGGGACTCTGTTTGCACTCGGCGGCGGACGGCGCCGGCCGCAGCGCACATGACTACGGTGGCGAATCGGGCTGGAATCTTCTCCCGTTGGCCGTCTTCTTGCACCGTTTCCCGGTGGGCCTCGCAATCTGGTGGCTTTTCCGGTCGGGATACGGCTCATGGAAAGCGGCCGGCGCTTTGGCGGCCCTCCTGTTCGGCACCGGCTTGGGCTTCTTCTCGGGGCCTAGAGCCCTCGCAGCCCCGTACGGACAGAGCGCGGATTGGTTCCAGGCGCTTGCGGTGGGTTTCCTGCTCCATGCGACCCTGCAACTGACGCGGTCCAAGATCGGTGACCTCGTCCCTGCTGGATCCGGGATGCAGAGATGGTCCTCGGGTGCGGGCGCGTTGCTGGGAGTAGTCCTGCTGACGGCCCTGTTTCAGGTCGGGCAATTCCCTCACGCTGCCGCCGGGGAGCGAATCGTCTCCACCTTCTTCCAACTGGCTCTGAAGGGGGCTCCCGCACTGCTGATCGCCTACCTGGTTGCTGGATTCATGAGCTCCTTCCTGACCCGATCCTCCATCGCCTGGATGCGCCGCGGCCGGCAGTGGAACCAGGCGATGCGGGGAATGGCCGTCGGCCTGCCCTTCCCCATCTGCTCCTGTGGCGTGGTCCCCCTGTATCGGACCCTGGTCCGGAGCGGTGCTCCCGCTACGGCGGCCATGGCATTTCTCATCTCGACACCGGAGTTGGGACTCGATGCGGTCCTTCTCTCCATCCCCCTATTGGGGGGAGAAATGACCATCGTTCGCGTCGTCGCCGCGGCCTTGGTGGCCCTGCTCGTGGGATGGATCGTGGGACGCCTGGTGCCGCGTCTTGGCAGCCACAACGAGTCGGAGGAACGTTGTGGAAGCCCGGCTTCGCTACCCCTGGGTCAGAAAATTCGGCAGGGCCTCTCGAACGGATTCGGGGATGCCGTCGATCACACCGCACCCTGGATTGTCTTCGGCCTGATTTTGGCGGCTGTGGTGGAGGCGTTCCTGCCGGCGAGTTGGCTCCAGCGATTGCCCGCGGCGTTGGAGATCCCGGCGTTCGCCATACTTGGGCTTCCCACTTACGTCTGCGCCTCCAGCGCCACCCCGTTCGTCGCGGTCCTCCTTTTCAAGGGAGTCTCCCCAGGCGCGGCGCTGGCTTTTCTCTTGACCGGACCCGCAACGAACGTGACCACCTTCGGTGTCCTGGCGCAACTCCACGGCCGCAGGATCGCCCTCTGTTTCAGCGTCGCCATCATCCTGCTTTCGGTGGCGCTGGGATACCTGACCAATGCGATCCTGCCCCAGATCCAGACCACGGCGCTGGAGGGTCCCGCGGCCGGCGCTCCCGCCAACCTGGAACTTCTTTGCCTGATCCTGCTGGCGGGCCTCTATACGTTTTCGCTGCTGAAACGGGGTGTCAGAGGATTCGTCGGAGAGATCTCGCTCAAGGGACATCACGGTTAAATCCAGCTATAGCGCCTCATAGCCATCAACCAAGCAACTTCGAGCAACTCGAGTTTGGTGAACCCGCGAACCTCGTCCTCAACTCGTGCCGTGTCGGAATCACCCGCGGCGGACCTGAGGTGGAGCAGTCCACACTCGTGACAAGTAGATGAGAATCGATTATCATTACACCTCAGGTGTTCACATGTTGCTATTCCGCCCCTGACACCGAAGCGAAACCATGAAGGACCTTCTCGCAACAGTCCCGTCGAACACGTATCTGGCTACCGGCTCGCGACTCACGGCGTGTGCTGCGGCTTGGTGTGGCCTGCACTGCGCGCTCACGCCGTTCCTCGTCGCGGCGACACCGGCGCTTGCGCTCTCCGAAGGCGTCGAACGAGCCGTGTGGTTCGGGACGGTCTTTCTCGGCGCGGTAATGCTCGCGCTGGGGTCGGCTTGCCGGAACGCTGCCGTGGTCCTCACCTTCGTTGCGGGCGCCGCACTCTGGGCAGCCTCTCTCGCCGGTTGGCTCGAGCCGCTGTCCGAAAACATGACGTCGGCTGCGGGCAGCCTGATCCTCGCAGGCGCCCTGCTGCAGAGTGCCCGTGTCTGCCAAGCGGACGCGTGTGCGGTATGCGCCGACGAGGAGCAGGCGGACCGCGGAGCGTGACGACGGCCGGCCGCCGCGGTCCGCGGTGGGTCGCTCGCCCCACCGTCGCCACCGTTCGTCGCGCAACGATTCCATTCCGCACGCCAACTTCGATGCAACGAGACACCCGTCAGCGCCGCGTGATCCGCCGCGTGTTCATGAACGTGGGGCGCCCCCTCACGGCCGGAGAGGTCCTCGAGCGCGGCCAACGGATGATGCCGTCACTCGGGCTGGCCACCGTCTACCGGAACGTGAAGATCCTCGCGGGTGAAGGGTGGTTGTCGGAAGTGGAGCTTCCGGGCGGCGGGCTCCGTTACGAGTTGGCCGAACGCCCGCATCACCACCACTTCCTCTGCCGCGTTTGCGATTCGGCGTTCGACGTCGACAGGTGTCCGGACAAAGTCGAGGAGCTGGCGCCGGAGGGCTTCGAGGTCGACGGCCACGAGCTGATTCTCTTTGGCCGCTGCGCGGCGTGCAGGTGACCGGTCCTCAGTCTGAACCGCCGCGGGTAACGGAACCGTTGCCTGGTCTGCAAGAAGAAGACTTGGCTCGGGGGCCAGGACTCGAACCTGGATCGGCGGCTCCAAAGGCCGCTGTCCTACCAATTGGACGACCCCCGAACCGGGACCGAATGATCTTAGCAGCCGCCGCCTTCAGCCGCCACGGTATTCGGTGCGGGGTGGGGCGGTGATGAAGAGGGGGACAGGGATGAAGAGGGGGACAAGGATGAAGAGGGGGACAAGGATGTCCCCCCTCCTATTTCCCGGCGGATTCCACCTTTTTCAGGGGCTTGATGATGCCCAGCTTGATCTTGACCTTGTGCTCGATCTCGCGAAACGCCTCCTGGTTGTCTCTGAGGTACCGCTTGGCGTTCTCGCGGCCCTGCCCGAGACGTTCCCGTCCGTATGAGAACCAGGCGCCGCTCTTCTGGGCGACCCCCTGGGCCACGGCGAGGTCCAGAAGCTCCCCTTCCTTGGAGATTCCCAAACCGAAAGCGATGTCGAACTCGGCTTGCCGGAACGGAGGCGCCAACTTGTTCTTCACGACCTTGGCCCGGGTCCGGTTCCCGACGTTCTGATCGCCCTCCTTGATGGCGGCGATCCGGCGGATTTCCAGACGGATCGAGGAGTAGAACTTGAGGGCCCGGCCCCCCGTGGTGGTTTCGGGGTTGCCGAACATGACGCCGATTTTCTGTCGCACCTGATTGATGAAAACCAGGCTGGTCCGGGACTTGGAGACGATGGCGGTGAGCTTCCGGAGCGCCTGGGACATGAGCCTGGCCTGCAGGCCCATGTGGGGATCGCCCATTTCACCCTCCAGCTCCGCCCGGGGCACCAGCGCCGCGACCGAATCGACGACGACCACGTCCAGAGCCCCGCTTCGCACCAGGACCTCGGCAATCTCCAGGGCCTGTTCTCCAAAGTCGGGCTGGGAGACCAGGAGGTCGTCCACCTTCACGCCCAGTTTCGAGGCGTACCTGGGATCCATGGCATGTTCCGCGTCGATGAATGCCGCCGTCCCGCCCGCCTTCTGGGCCTCGGCGATCACGTGAAGAGCGATGGTGGTCTTGCCGCTGGACTCGGGTCCGTAGATCTCGATCACCCGCCCTCGGGGAAATCCGCCGATTCCCAGCGCCGAGTCCAGGGATATGGACCCGGAAGAGATCACCGGGATGTCCATCCTGGACCGGTCCCCCAGCTTCATGATCGAACCCTTCCCGAACTGCCGTTCGATCTGGGTCAACGCCATTTCGATCGCCCTTTGCCTCTGTTTCTGGTCCATTACTCGACCATCCATTCGCTTTCCCTTCATCACTCTTCCTTTCATCACCCTTCCTTTCATCACCCTTCCTTTCAGGGCCTTTCACCTAGACCCGGGTAGGTATAGAAACCCCGTCCGGTCTTTCGGCCCAACCATCCGGCGTCCACCATCTGTCTCAACAGCGGGCAAGGTCGATACTTGGGATCCTTGAAACCATCGAACAGGACCTCCATGACGTGCAGGCAGACGTCAAGACCGATGAGGTCGGCCAGCCGCAAGGGTCCCATGGGATGATTCATCCCCAAATGCATGATCCGATCGATGCCTTCCGCCTCGGCCACCCCTTCCATCAATGCCGTGACCGCCTCATTGATCATGGGCATGAGAATCCGATTGGTCACGAACCCGGGGAAATCCCGGACCTCCACCGGAACCTTGCCCAGTTGCTTGGCCAACGCGACGGTGGAATCCACCGTCTCCTGATCCGTCTGCAATCCCCGGATCACCTCCACCAGCTTCATCCTGGGGACCGGATTCATGAAGTGCATGCCGATGACGCGCTCCGGACGCTTCGTCACGGCCGCCAGACGGGTAATGGGGATGGAAGAGGTGTTGCTGGCCAGAATAGCTCCGAAATCGCACAGATCGCCCAGCTTGCGAAAGACCTCCCGCTTCAGCTCGAATTTCTCCACGACGGCCTCGATGACCATCTCCGATCCGGCCGTATTCTCCCAACCGGTCGTCGGCCGAATCAGATCCAGCACCGCCGCGACGGATCCCATTTCACCGGAGCTCCGCTCCAGCGACTTCTCCAGACCACGCCGGATCAATGCCATGGAGTTGCCGAGGATCTCCGAATCGACATCCTGGAGAGCGACCTCGTGGCCGCGGCCCGCACAGACCTGCGCAATTCCACGCCCCATGGTTCCCGCCCCGATGACAGCGATCTTCATCTCGGACTCCAACCCCTATAACGAACTCCACAACGGATCCACGAGCAAATCACCGCGACACGAAGACCGGCGGATGGCGCCAGTTGGCTCCGGTGTGGGAGAGTCGCCGAACCGAGTGATCTGGATCGGGCCATTCTACCGGTAGCTGGTGACGGTTCTCCGGCCAGCGGAGCGGCTTGACAGCAATCGGACCAGGGTGGTAAAAATCCACCTCGCGAACGGATTCAGCGATGGCGAAAGTTTGTCAGATCTGCGGGAAAGGGCCTCAGTTCGGGAACAACGTTTCCCATGCCCACAATCTGTCCCGGCGCAAGTGGAGCCCCAATCTTCAGCGGGTCCGCGCCAATATCAACGGGACCACCCGCCGAATCCGCGTCTGCGCCAAGTGCCTGAAAAACGGCCGCGTTCAGAAGCCCGCCATCCACTGACCCGATCCCCCAGCAGTCCGTGGGAAAAGTCCCGCGTGCACCGAGACCGGGGCTGCGCCCGCCGGACAAGGCGCTTACGGCGCGCATACCGGGAGTATGTGACCGAATCGCAACGCAGTCCACGCCTGTGCAGACCCGGTCGAATGCCGTGACGACTTTTGCCGCGGGCTGCCAAGCATCCGGAGTTCTATCTCCCGGACCCACTCCGGGTGCGGTCAACCGCGTGTACGCCGGAGATGCCCTTGAGAAAGTGGAGGATCTTGTTCAGGTGGCCCATGTCCCGCACTTCCACGGTGATTTCGATCTCACCGAACTGACTGCCGACCGTGCGAGCCTGGGCGTCGACGATGTTGGTCTTCAATTCGGACACGGCGGACGTGATGTCGGCCAGCACCCCCGGACGATCCTCGGTGGAGATGGAAATGCGAACGGGATAGCGGGTCTCTCCGACGCCGTCACTCCATTGGACGTCGAGCGTCCGTTCCGGATTGAGGAGCAGGTTTTCCACGTTGGGACAATTCCGGGAATGCACCGAAATACCCCGCCCCAGCGTGATGTAACCCACAATCGGCTCCCCCTGGATGGGATTGCAGCATCGAGCCCGGAAAACCAGCAGATCGTCGTGTCCCCTGACCCGGATGGTCGAATCGGAATCGGATGACGGCTTTCTTTGGGTGATGCCGCCAAACGGAATGCCGTCGGCCGGCTTCTGTTGAGGAACCTTTCCCGGCTCGAGCCGGCGGACGACCTGGCGGGCACGAATCTTACCGTACCCGACACTGATCAGAAGGTTCTCGACGTCCGGGGCCTTGAATTCCTCGATCACTTTCTCCAAGCGGGACGAAAGGTTCTTGAGGCTGAGCCCGAGCCTCCGGGTCTCCTTCTCCAACAGCTTGCGGCCCAGCTCCAGCGCCTCCTCCTTCTGACGCTGATTCAGCCATCGCCGGATCGCGTTACGGGCGCGGGAGGTCCTGACGAAGGTGAGCCAGTCCCGGCTGGGTCGCCCCTCTCCCGAGGTCGAGATCTCCACCATCTCTCCGTTCCTGAGCTCGTACTTCAAGGGAACGATGCGCCCGCTCACTTTGGCCCCGACGCATCGATTCCCCACCTCGGTGTGAATGTAGTAGGCGAAGTCCACCGGCGTCGCCCCGCGGGGAAGAGTCACCACCTCCCCCTTGGGTGTGAAGATGTAGACCTCTTCGGGGTAGAGGTCGATCTTGAGGTTGCTCAGGAACTGGTGAGGATCGTCGCCTTCCCGGTAGGTCTCCAATAGCTGGCGCAACCAGGTAAAGCGTTTGTCTTCGTCGTCGTTGTTAAGCCTGCCCTCCTTGTATTTCCAATGAGCGGCGATTCCCTCTTCCGCTATGTGGTGCATTTCGTAGGTCCGGATCTGGACTTCGAACGGCTGCCCGTTGGACCCCACGACGCTGGTATGAAGAGACTGGTACATGTTGCCCCTGGGCATGGCGATAAAGTCCTTGATGCGGTTCGGGACCGGACGCCAGAGGTTGTTGACCAGGCCCAAGACGGAGTAACAATCGCGGACCGTATCCACGAGGACCCGAATGGCGATGAAGTCGTAGACCTGATCCAGGGGAATCTTCTGGCGCATCATCTTCTGATAGGTGCTGTAGATGCGCTTGGTTCGACTTTCGATCCGAGCCCTGATGCCCTGGTCCGCCAGTTGTTTCACCAGCCGGGCCGAAAGGTCTCGAATGAACTCCCGGCTGTCGATCTTCTTCTTCTGGATCTGGGGGGTCAGGTCCTGGTAGGCGG
>JAPOYZ010000473.1:5926-8370 GCA_026706325.1 Candidatus Aminicenantota bacterium | reverse complement strand
GTTGGCCACCACCTCAGTGTAGATCTCGCTGGCCGCCGTATCATTCACAAAAAAACCGATGATCAAGGGCGGGATCCCCAAGAGCAGCAAGAGGATCAGAATCCTGGGCCGGATACGTATCTTGGATCTGGTCTGTTCCGCCATGGGCCCACCTCCCGTTTTGCTTATGGCGCGGCAGGACTTCCACCACGAACTGCTGAGGTCAATGTTACTCCTCGGGGTGTGCCGGATCAATCGAAGCCGGTTCCGGAAAAGACGGTCATCGCTTGAATCCAGCGACCAAAAAGCCGCCGGAAAATTTCTTATTGAAAATGAATTTCAACTTCGATAATATTTTTCCGCGGCTCCGGGGTTCGGCTGGAGTCCCGGAAAGAACGAAGGAGGCAGCACAGAGAAAAATGTGAAGGGCTTGACGCAAGAGCCGGGTCGCACGTGAGTTTCCGCTCCCCGACGACCCGGACTCCTGCTCGCCATACAGCCGCGAGAGAGACTCGGGCGACCGTTTGACCCTTTGATTCTACCACTACCCGTAGAGTCCCACGACGCCAAACGGCGCGTCCGATCACGCTTGCGGCTCTCTGTCGCCGGGAAGCCCCCCGGCGACAATCTGAAAACCGGCACGGTTAATGAAGGAGAGCACCATGAGCACGACAGCTCGAATCGCGATCGGAATCATCTTCCTGATCTTTTCCTCTCTGGGACCCCTGGCGGCCCAGGATGGCAGGGTTCCAGTGGAAGGAACGGTATTCGACTCCTCCGGCCGGGTCCTGGTGGGAGCCGACGTCTTTCTCCGGGACCTGGATTCGGGACTCGAGATTCACCAGGTCACCGGCAATGAGGGCCGATTCCAGTTCCTGGCCGAGAGGGGCCGTTACCAGGTCACCGCGGCCATGTCCGGCTTCGACAGCGCGACACGGGACCTGGATCTGGAGGAGAGCGGACCGGCCGACCTCCGCCTCCAACTCGCGCCGGCCGCTCTGGACACTCAGGTCGTCGTCGTCTCCGGATCCCGGGAACAGGAGCTGATCGAGAATTCCACCACCAAGGTGGACGTCATTCCCAAGAGGATGCTGCACGACTCGGGATACGAAACGGTGCGGGACGTCCTGGCGGAGGAACCCGGAATCGTCACCCGGTGCGGCTCCTCCGGCGGCCGTTCCGAAACCCAAATTCAAGGGATCGATTCACGCCAGAGCCTGATCCTCATCGACGGTCTTCCCGTGGTCGGCGCCAAGGGGATCAAGCGGGGCATTCTCAATATGGACCGGCAGTCGGTCGGCCGCCTGGAGCGGATCGAGATCGTCAAGGGCGCCTCCTCGGCCGTCTACGGCTCCGACGCCATCGGCGGCGTCATCAACATGATCACCCGCGAACCCCGGTATCCCCTGGAAGCCAGCGTCACCACCAGCGGCGGATCTCTGAACCGTTTCGACATGCGGGCCGACGTGGGCTTCGTGAAGGACAAATGGAGCGGTTTCTTCGAGGCCGAACGCCACAAGCAAAATCCCTTCAATCTCATTCCTTCCCGATTCGGCACCACCGGACCCGGATTTCATCGTTACGACTATCTGGGGAAACTCGGCTACGAATTCTCGGACCGCTTCAAGCTCAGGGCCACGGCCCACGCTTTCGTCAACCAGGACAAAGGCGGGTATACCAGCGAGTCTGGTCCCACCGAAAGCATTACGGAAGACACGGCCCAACACTACGCCCTTTCGGCCGATGTCGGGCTGACTCCCCTGACCAGTTGGAACCTCCGGGGTTTCTACGGAAAATACGACGAAAGCTCGGTGTTGGACATTCTTCCCCAACCGGGGTCCGTCAATTCGGTGGCCAATCTCAATCAGCGCCTTTACCGCTTGGACAGTTCCATCTCCCACGTCCTCGGCGCGCGGCAGTTGCTCCAGGGCGGGGTGGAGTGGATCCAGGACGAGTACCGGGGATTCAACCGGGTGCTGGGGGACAACGACGGGCAGGGGATCGACATGGTCGATCTCTGGATCAATGATCGCGTCTCCGTCCACGAACGGCTCGTTCTGACCCTGGGCAGCCGTTTCAATCGCCACAACCTGTATGGAAGCCACTTCGTGCCGCGCGCCAGCGGCCTGTTCCGGGTCACGCAGAATCTCCGGCTTCGAGGCACGCTCGGCCGGGGTTTTCGGGCACCCGATCTGGGCCAACTCTACTTCCGGTTCCAGAATCCGGCGCACTATTACCAAGTGATCGGAAACACCCACCTGCAACCGGAACGGTCGACCACTTATCAAGCCGGTTTCGACTACGGCGCGGCCCTCTTCCGCTTCGCCGCCAACTTCTTCCGCAACGACATCCAGGAACTGATCCAGGCGGAGTACATCGGATTTCCCACCAACCCGGGAGAAATGCAGGGCCTGCTCCGAACCTACGGCATCGGGACCGGGTGCCGCGCGGACAACTTCCTGCGG
>JAPOYZ010000473.1:0-5916 GCA_026706325.1 Candidatus Aminicenantota bacterium | reverse complement strand
TTCCGTGCCTTCTACCTCTACCGGAACGTGGACAACGTCTACACCTCAGGTATCGAGAGCAAGCTGGAACTAAAGCTGACCCGGAACCTGCTTATTTCGACTGGGTACACCTACCTGGACGCCCGGGACAAGGCGACCGACGCCTTTCTCAGCGGGCGGCACCGCCATCATGGAAACTTCCGCATCTTCTACAGCTCCACCCGGTTCGGCGGGTGGCGAACGAACCTGCGCGGCACCTACTTCAGCAAGTGGCCCGTCTCGGGCCGCGGAGGGCTGCTGATCGGCGACGCCCACCAGATCTGGGACTGGTATGTCGCCAAGCCCATCGCCCGCGGCGTGGAGATGTATTTCGTGGTGGACAACCTGCTCGACAGCAAGGACCCTGGCCTGGACGCAAACAGTCCGTCGTTCCTGCGTGCGGACCCGGGGCGATTGGTCCGGGTCGGCCTGCGCTGGAGCTTTAACCGTGAATGACATCTCCTCAAACGAGTCGTAGTTCCAAATAGAGGAAGCGCCATATGAAACCAATGCCGCATTACTCACGCCGGAGATTTCTCGCGGCTTGCCTTGCCGTTCCCTCCCTGGCCGCCCAGTGGACGGGGTTTCGCGGGGAGGGGACGAGCCGGGCCTCGGGAAACGGCTATCCGCGCGAGTGGTCCCCCGAGAAGAACCTGGCGTGGGACACGCAACTTCCCGGATACGGCCAGTCGAGTCCGGTGCTCCATGGTTCGCAGGTGTTTCTGACTGCGTTGGAGGGTGCCTACAAGGAGACTCTTTCGGTCCTTTCGCTGAGTCTGGAGACGGGAGAACTCCTCTGGCGGAGGAACGTCTCTCCGACACAGCGGATCAGGGTCAGCAACATGGTCAGCAAGGCCGCCCCGACCCCTGCCGCGGACGCCGATTCCGTCTACGTCTTCTTCGAGACCGGAGAGTTCCTGGCGCTCAGCCATGCCGGCGAGATTCGCTGGCAACGAAGCCTGGTCGAGGAGTACGGCGAGTTCCGGGGCCGTCACGGCATCGGCAGCTCCTTGCGGCTCGCGGAGAACGGTGTCGTGGCGCTGGCGGCCCACAGCGGTCCCAGCTTCCTGTTGTCGGCGGACAAGAAAACAGGGAAGAACCTCTGGAAGAACGAGCGGCCCCAAGGCATCGCCTGGAGCACGCCGGCCGTCTGCCGGCACCGGAACCAAGAGATCATTCTGGCCGGAAGCGGCGACCGGCTCGACGCCTTTCGCAGCCGGGACGGCAGCTTGCTCTGGAGCCTGGACGGGTTGGAGGGGAACCGGGTTCCCTCCCCGACCCCTTTCCCCGGCGGCGCCATCGTCGGCTCCAGCAAGAGGGGGCACAACCTGGCCATTCGCTTCCCGGGAGAGGACGAGGCCGGCCCCTCAATCAAGTGGAGAGCCGCAAACGCCACCACCTATTTCTGCTCACCGCTGGTCTACCGGGACCAGGCCTACTTCGTCAACAAGTCCGGTGTCGCCTATTGCCTGAGCCTGGCCACCGGAGAAGAGCTCTGGACCCGGCGGCTCCAAGGCCAGAACTGGGTCTCCCCCATCGGCGCGGGAGATCAGATCTATTTTTTCTCAATGAGACAGGGAACCGATGTCCTGCGCGCTTCGAGCCGCTTCGAGAAGCTGGCCGAGAATCCTCCGCTGGCGGCCGGACGCCAGTACGGCGTCGCAGCGGCCGATGCCGCTTTCCTGATCCGCTACGGCGACAGGCTGATCAAGGTCGCCTGACCGTAGCCGCAATACCAAGGAGACACGACCATGTTGGATCAATGTCAAAAAATGACGATTCGAAGCCTGATCGGATCCATGTTGGGGCTGGTCCTGATGACTGGATCTCCCCACGCCCATTTCATCTGGTCTGTGATCGAGAGATCAGACGACGGAAACCCGGAAGCCCGGTTTTACTTCAGCGAAACCGCGAGCCCGGATTCGGCCGAATTCCTGGACCGGCTAACCCGGATGCAAGCGTGGCATCGCACCCCTGAAGGGAAATACACCCCTCTGAAGCTCCAGAAAGTCGAACGAGACGATAGTGGACTCCTCGCCGGCGCCCTGACCTCGGGCCGGGGCAGCATTGAGGCGGAATGCCTCTACGGCACCTTCTCCCACAGCGACCAGACCATGTTGCTCCGCTATTACTCCAAGTCGCTGAGTTCGGACGCGAGTGACAGACTAAGGCGCTCCCGGAAACTGGATCCGGATGTCTCGCCGCGGCTGGCAGACAGGGAGTTGCAGGTCAGCGTCTTCTGGAGGGGTGTTCCGGACGACTCCGGCACAAGCGCCGTCGCGGGAACGTCCGGAAGTCCCCGGTTGACCGACCTCCCGCGGGGAATCACGAGCTTCGGCGCAGCGGTCATCGGCGATTGGATGTACGTCTACGGCGGACACTTCGGCCGGGCTCACCACTACTCCAACACGAGTCAATCCAACCAGCTCAGCCGACTGAATCTGAGAAATCCCGGAGACTGGGAAGTCGTCGCCCAGGGTCCACGGTTGCAGGGGCTGGCCATGGTGACCCATAGCGGCAAGTTGTACCGCGCCGGTGGATTCACGGCCCACAACAACGAGGGGGACGAGCATGACCTGCGCTCCATTGCGGATGTCGTCCGCTTCCACCCGGAGACGGGACAATGGGAATCCCTGCCCGATCTGCCGGAGCCCCGCTCTTCCCACGACGCCGTCGTGATCGGGAACGAGCTCTACGTCGTGGGGGGATGGCGGCTCGGCGGAGAAAAGCCCGCTTGGCACGAGACGGCTTGGATGGCGGACCTGTCGAAGGACGATTTGGCTTGGATCCAGCTTCCGCGACCGCCCTTCAAGCGGCGCGCCCTTTCTCTGGGGCACTTGGACAACAAGCTCTGCGTCATCGGTGGGATGCAACCCAAGGGCGGTCCGACGACGCGCGTCGATGTCTTCGATCCGGGGAGTGGAACGTGGTCGCAAGGGCCCAGCATGATCGACACCCTTGCCGACGCCGACCGGGGAAAGGGGATGGAGGGCTTCGGCGCCTCGGCCTATACGCTGGGCGGACGCCTCATCGTCAGCACCTACAACGGCAACGTCCAGGTTCTGAAGCCCGGCGACGGCGAGTGGACGATCGCGGCCCAGCTCCAGGATGACCGGTTCTTCCACCGCATGCTGCCCCATGACGGCCGACTCCTGCTCGTAGGCGGCGCGAGCATGCGGAGCGGAAAACGCCTTCACTTCGAGACGGTGGAACTGTCCAGTCTGAAGTGACCTCGTCTCCGGTGTCTCGAATCCGTTGACATGCTGAACCGATGGGAACCAGTCTCCGTAGACCTCCGAAAGACGGATTTCCTGTCCCCCGGGATGGCGCCGGTTCGATGAATGGGAAAGGGCACGGAAGAGCTGGGTTGGCGCAGCTACCTGCAAAGGCTGCACACGTCCCGCGGCTACCCCGCCGAGCGAAACGCACATTGGTTCTGGGCGATCGCCGTCGATGCCATGTTCGTCACCATGACGTTCTGGGGACTGTCGGGCTTGTTCACTTGGTGGCAACTCAGGCGAACACGCCGGCTCGGAGCTTTGTGCCTGCTCGCCAGTTCCGTCGCCGCGACTTGGTTGGCTATTGGCATGCACGCACATCTCGTGCGTTGACCCGGCTTTTTCATACAATTGGGGCATGATGCTGGGGATCAGACCCTTCAGTTACGGTCTCCACGACGTCGGGACGGGATGCTACGCGTGGATCCAGCCGGATGGCGGCTGGGGTTGGAGCAATGCGGGACTCGTCGTGGACGGCGACCGGAGCCTGCTGGTGGACACGCTGTTCGATCTCGATCTGACGCGCGCGATGCTGGCCGGTATGCGCAGCGCGGAACCCGTGGCCACGCGCAGGTTCGACAAGCTGGTCAATACGCACGCCAACCCCGACCACTGCAACGGCAACGAGTTGGTGGCCGAAGCGGAGATCATCGCCTCCAGGGCAGCAGCCGAGGAGATGGCCTCCGAGAGCCCGGACCGGCTCGCCGCGCTCATGCACCAGGCCCCCGGCATGGGCGAGACGGGCCGGTTCCTCATGGAAGCGTTCAGCGCATTCGACTTCGACGGAATCACGCAGACACTCCCGACGACCACGTTCGAGGGCGACTACGCCACGCGCGTGGGCGACAGGCGTGTCGTCCTGAAAGAGGTCGGGCCGTGCCACACAACAGGCGATGTAATGGTTTTCGTGCCCCGCGACAAGCTGATCTTCACCGGCGATATCCTGTTCATCGAGGGGCACCCGATCCTCTGGGTCGGACCAGCCGAAAACTGGATCGCGGCCTGCGACCACATACTTGGGTTGCCCGTTGAGACTGTTGTTCCCGGCCACGGTCCAATCACCGATAAGCGGGGCGTCGAAGCCGTGCGGGACTACCTGGTGTATGTGAGAGACGAGGCCAAGGCCCGCTTCGACGCCGGTCTGAGCGTCTACGATGCGGCGATGGACATCTCGCTCGCCGACTTCGACTCGTGGGGCGATGCGGAGCGGATCGTCGTCAACGTCGCGACCCTGTACCGGGAGTTCGGTTCGACCGAGCGACCCGGCGATCCGTTCGAACTGATGGCGAGGATTCGCAGAGAGCGGACTTGACGGATCGGGCAGCCCCATCGGCGGGCCGCCTGCGACCCCACCTTACACAGCTCAGTCGCCGCCACTTGGCCGGCGATCGGGATGCACGCACAACTGGTCCGATAAGTGCCCTTCCGCCAATCGCTCCCGCTCACTGGAAACGAAAGGAGTAGAGGTCGGCGTCTCCCACGGAGATCTTGAGGTGGTGGAGTGGGGAATTTCCTTGCCGGGGGAGTCTGGGGAAATCCGGAATGAAACAGGGGTAACGGCGACTTTCCTGCCGCCGGACTCCCGCGCAACCCATCAAAAAACGAAATGGGTGCATAGAGTGCCAGGAGAACAAGAAATGGGCGACGAGAAAGTCACCCCTTCGGTCCATTAGTTCGCCCCCCAGAGCCGAAGTGGCGTGTACGCTGCGATATGACTGAAATCCCGGTCAGTCGACAACATGACGAGCTTGTGGCTGATGCAGAGTTGGGCGAGCAGCGCATCGATGGTTCCGACCTGTATGCCGTTGCGACGGCATTCGTTGCGCAGGCGGGCCGCGGAGATGTGATCACCGCGCGTCGGGACGATCATGGCCATGGCCGAGAAGCGGTCGATGAGCTGTGTCCGGGCGCGCGGACCATGGAAGCCCTGCAATAATTCCTGAAGCACGAGTCCAGTCGTGTAGACCGTGCCCCCGACGAGTGCCTTCCGGAGGCGCCGCACCTCGGAAACGTCCGGCGGCGAATCCCGTCTGAGTGCCAGAGACCAGACACTCGTATCCACGAACAGGTTCATTGACGGGAACGCTCGCGCTTGTAGTCGTAATCGTCGTCCCAATCCAGTGCGCCGAACAACCCGAGCAGCCGTTCCTGACCACGGCGCGCAATGAACTCCCGCAAGGCGCGGTTGACGGTGGCCTTCTTGGTCTTTTCGCCACTGACCGCCAAGGCTCTGTTGAGCAGGTCCGGATCTATTCCAAGGTTCGTTGCCATTGTGTTAAATCTCACACATAATATAACACAAATAACTACGGAACTCCCGCTTTCCAATCGCCGAACTGCAGAATTACGGCGGACCGACGAGCCAGCGGCCAAGCGGTGGAACGAGCATGCGGGAATAGGGGACTGAAAGTCCCCCCTCCCAGCGGGAACGACCGGCTCCACTCACCGGAAGCGAAGGGAATAGAGGTCGGCGTCTCTCATGGAGATCTTGAGGCGGACGGTTCGGCCCGCAAACACCTCGACACTGGAACCGGCCCGCCACTTCACCTCCCGTTCGATTTCGTCTCCGTAGATCTCCGGACAGTTTTCCAGGGTGTAGCCTGGGATCGGCGCCCCGGCC
>JAPOYZ010000110.1 GCA_026706325.1 Candidatus Aminicenantota bacterium | reverse complement strand
CAGCGCTCTTTGCGCCACTTGTCGACCAAGCATCCGGGAAAAATCGTCCAACGGGCATGCCCCCTGGTTGCCCCGCCGGCGATCCCGCACCGATACGGTACGGCCCTGCACCTCTCGATCGCCCACGACGAGCATGTATGGCACTTTGCTCATCTGGGCGCTCCTGATCTTGTAACCCAACTTCTCGTTTCTCAAGTCCGCCTCGACACGCAAGCCCGTCCCCCGCAGCCGGTCGCGGACCTCGACCGCGTATTCATGGTGCCGTTCGCTCACCGGGACCACCGATGCCTGCACCGGCGACAGCCAGGGCGGAAACGCGCCTCCATAGTGTTCGACCAGAATCCCCATGAACCGCTCCATGGATCCCAGCAGAGCCCGATGCAACATGATGACCTGCTGGTCGCGGGAATCGGAATCGGCATAGGTAATGTTGAAGCGGGCCGGCAGATTGAAATCGAACTGCAAGGTCGTGACCTGCCAGGTTCGCCCCAGAGCATCGATCAGACTGATGTCGATCTTGGGACCGTAGAAAGCGGCCTCGCCCGGCTGGCGGCGGTATGGCCAACCCTTTTCCTCCAACGCCTGAACCAGAACCGACTCGGCCCTCTCCCAATCTTCACGTTTTCCGGCGTAGTGCTCGGTGTGTTCCGAGTCCCAGACGGCCAACATGATCTCATGGCCCTGAAAGCCGAACGTGCTGAGAAGATGCTCGGCAAGGTCCAAGGTGGCAACCACTTCCGAAAAAACCTGGTCCGGGCGGCAGAAAATATGCGCGTCGTCCTGGGTGAATCCCCGAACCCGAAGCATCCCGTGGAGGGTTCCCGACTTCTCGTACCGGTAGACCGTTCCGAACTCGGCGAGACGGATGGGCAGTTCGCGGTAGCTGCGTTTCCTCGACTTGTAAATGAGGATGTGGCCGGGACAGTTCATGGGCTTGAGCACGTACTCTTCGTCGTCCACGGGCAACGTGTACATGTTCTCCCGGAAAAACTCGTAGTGGCCGGACGTCTTCCAGAGGTCGCACTTGGCGATATGGGGCGTGTATACGAACTGGTAGCCGCGCGCTTCATGCTCCTCGCGCAGGAACTCTTCGATCTTCTCCCGGACCTTGGCGCCCTTCGGATGCCAGAAGATGAGACCCGGAGCGACGCCCTCCGGAACCGAGAAGAGATCCAGTTCCCGGCCCAGTTTCCGATGGTCGCGGTTCCTGGCTTCCTCCAGCCGCCGCAGGTAGTCGTCCAGTTCCCGGGACGAGAAAAACGCCGTTCCGTAGATCCTTTGCAACTGTTCCCGGTGTTCGTCGCCCCTCCAATAGGAACCGGCAACGGAAAGCAGCCGGAACGCGCCGAGCTGATCCGTGGAGAGCACGTGCGGCCCGGTGCAGAAATCCACCAGGTCTCCCAGGCGATAGGACGAGAGCACCTCGCCTTTCCGCTCCTCGATCAACTCGGTCTTCAACTCCTCGCCGTGACTGCGAAAGAAATCCAGCGCTTCGGACAGCTCCAGAATGGACGGCTCGAAATCCAGATTCTCTGCCTTGAGCTCTTCCATCTTGGCTTCGATTCGGGGCAGATCGTCCTCCGTCAGCCGGTGCGGCATCTGGAAATCGTAGTAGAAACCTTCGCCGGTGGGAGGACCGATGCCCAGACTCACTTCCGGGAAGAGGTGGCTGACCGCCAGGGCCATCAGGTGGGATGTCGAATGGCGCAGGGTTTCCAGAGCTTCGTCGGGATCGGAGACCTCATGAACGGTCCCATCCCGATGAATGGTCCTCATAGTGCTCTGTCCGGCCATTTCGAAAGAACCCCGGATACCAACGCCAACCGCAAGGTAAAAAAATGGTAGGTGCGAGCGGATTTGAACCGCTGACCCCTTCCGCGTCAAGGAAGTGCTCTCCCCCTGAGCTACGCACCTACGAGGGGATCATAACACACGAATCCCGAATCCCACCGGGACCAATCCACGAAGGCGCGCCGACATTTTCCCTGGACTTGAAGGCGGACTCGACCCCTACTGAATCGAGTCCCTCAATGACCGGCCGGGCGTGAATTTGGGAACCTTTCTGGCGGGAATCCGGATCGCTTCTCCGGTCTGAGGGTTGCGCCCCGGCCGGGCGGGGCGGACGGGAGCCGAAAAGGTGCCGAACCCCACGAGGGAAACCTTTTCGCCGTTTTTCATGGCCGCATGGATCGTGGACACCACGGCCTCCACCGCGGCTCGGGCATCGCTCTTGCTGAGGTTCGCCTTCCCGGCGACAGATCCGATCAACTCAGCCTTGTTCATTCCCGGTTCTCCTTTCTTGCCGATGGATCATATGATCCTTCCAAACCCAACCCTCATGCAGCTTTCTGGGCCAGACGGCCTCGCAGTTCGTCGAGTCCCTGTTGGAACTGCCTTTCGCGGACAGCTTCTTCCAGGCCCTTGTAAAAATCCACTCCCAATTCGGCATCGGGGTCGTCCGAGACGTTCTCCAGGTAAAAACTGGAGACGAAATCCTCATCCGGAGCTCGAACATCGGGGGAAATTCCCGAATCCTTGAGCTTTGTCTTTTGAATCGCGTTGCCGTTGGGCCGATAGTAGATCTTGGTCGCGAGATACAGGACCGATCCGTCTCCGAGGTGGAAAAGCTCTTGTCCCGATCCCCTGCCATCGGTCTTCAAACCCACCACCGTGGCCGCCTTATGGTCCTTCAACGCCGCCACAAGTATCTCCGCCGCCCCGCTGGTTCCCCCGTCGGCCAATACCACCGCGGGAACGCCGGCCAGCAGGGGCTCGGCGGTGGTGGCGTGCACCACGGAACGACCCTGACGATCCTTGACGGTGAGCACCTTGCTCCCCTTGGGAAGCAGGAGTCCCGCGATCTCGACGGCCTCCGCCACCTCCCCCTCGGCCACACCCCGAACGTCCAGCAGGAGTCCCTTCACGTCGGCGGACCGCAGCATCCGCAATCCCTTGCGCACCTGTCCGGAACTGCCGGTGTGAAGGCTCGGAATCCGGAGCTGGCCCAGTCCCGTCTCCACGACCTCCGCCTTGACCTTCTCGGGGACGGGGGCCTCCCGCACCAACCGGATTTCGGTGGGCGGCCGGCGTGACCGGATCAACCTGAGCTTCACCTCGGTGCCGGGTGCTCCCTGGAGCATGTACTGCGCCTCCCAGCGGCTCATCTGCTTCGTTTTCCGGGCATCGATGGACTCGATCGAATCACCGGTGCGCACTCCTTCCCGCTCGGCCGGGCTGCCGCGCACCACTGCGACTACGTAGGCGTACCCGTAACGTTTGGAAATGTAGATCCCGGGCGAGGCCTGGGCTTCGGTCCGCGCCTGAACTTGCGTGTAACTGGCCTGGGGAACGTAGCTCGAGTAGGGGTCCACCGCCTCGACCATTCCGTGGAGGGCCCCCAACAGGGCGTCCTTCATCACAGGTTCTTCGACATAGTCGTCCCGGACCCGCCTGAAGACCGATATGAAGAGGCCAATTTCCTGGTATGACGCATCTCTGGCCGCGACCCGGTCCATGGATCCGCCCACGAGCCCGTAGCCGACCACCAGCGCCGAAAGCAGTAGAATCGCCAACTTGCCCTTGGCGAAAACCACCGTCACCCCGTCATTCCCTCGCCCACTTCGACCGATCGGCGTGATCCACTGCATCAGATTTCCTCGCCCAGGTACGCTTCAGATGAAAGGAGAAAAAGGCAACCCGTGGACTATTGCAACCGCATGAAGAGTATACACGAGGGTGGGAACGAAGACGAGGAGACGAACCGCGTGGGGAACGTCTCACCGGGGGGACGGAGCAGACAGATTGCCGCCTCCGCCGCCTCATCGCACATCCTTCGAGTTGTTTCGGAAGCCCGGGTCCCTTACAGTGAATCGGCATCTCATATGAACGCTCCCGTTTATCCGCAACGAGGCCGTTAGCCGTGTTCAGGAGGCCGGCATTCGGAAAGATGTGGCTGCTGATCGCGGCGGCGCCGTCGGCCTGGTTGGTCCTGGCTGCCGCCGGCGACCACCATGAGCCCGAAGCGGAAGGCCGGCATGACTCGGAGTTCACCTTTTTGCGCCTCGTCTACTCGGGTCCCGGCTGGGCGCGCCGGGGGTGGAACTGGAGTTGGCAGACCGACTATCCGAAAGCCGATCTCCAATTCCTGTACGGCCTGGAGAAATTGAGCGACTTCACCTTCGTCTCTTCAGGCAACAAGGCTCTCTCCATACTGGATTCGGAGGTATTCGACTATCCCTTTCTCTACGCCGTGGAGGTCGGGAGGATGCATCTCTCCGACCAGGAAGCTTCGAAGCTGAGGGAATACCTCTTGCGGGGCGGTTTTCTCGTGGTGGACGACTTCCACGGCCCCTGGGAGTGGAACAACTTCTACCAGCAGATCAAGAAGGTCTTCCCGGAATACGAGCCGGTGGACCTTCCTTTGTCTCACCCGGTTTTCCATTGCTATTACGACATCGACGAGTTGATCCAAATTCCGGGAATCCAGTACCTGTTCTATGGAAAAACCTGGGAGAAGGGCGGATACGACGCGCGTTACATGGGCGTCATGGATGAGCGGGGCCGCCTCATGGTGATGATCAACCACAACGTGGATCTCGGAGATGCATGGGAGTGGGCCGAAGTGGAAGAATACCCTCGGAAATACGCCAATCTGGCCTTCCAGTTGGGAATCAACTACATCGTTTACGCCATGACCCACTGACGCCGGAGAGACGGTACGGAGTGAGAGGGGCGGTGCAGGGACCCTCCCGCCGGTCTCCCGGCCTCACTCGCGGTTGGAAACTTCAGAGAAGACGATCAGGGGGCGAAGTTGTAGGTGAACCCGGCCTGGAACTGCCAATGGTGCAGCCGGCCGCTTGCCGGCGGCGCTGAGCCGGGGCCCTCCCCCTGGGAAGGCGCTCGGGGATGACCGTAATCGGGGACTCCCGTGATCCGGTTGCGAACCTCGAAACGGAGACCCCACGGCGGATCCAGGTAGAGTTTGACGCCACCGCCCATTTCGCCCGCCAATTTCCAGTGGTTCTTGAGAACCAAGCCCTGGGAGGCCCCATCGGCATTGCCGGAGGGCTGGAACAGCGACGCTCCGAGTCCCGCCAACGCATACGGCACGAGCCGGCCCCGCCGCCAGCCCTGAGGGTAGACGATCAGGCTGTAGACGAGCCCATGGACATGATGGGCCTGCTTCGGCGCCGCCGATCCCTCCGTCAGGCTGCCGGCCGCGACCGGAAGGCTGCCGATGCCGTAGCGCATCTCGGCGCCGAACTTCTCGGCCAGGTTTTCGATCACACCGAATGCCAGCGAGTAGCCGGCATCGTAGTCGAGCCTGACCAAGGCGGAACCATTCCCGGAGGCCGCCGGCCCAAGGGTCCGGTCGGACAGGAACCCGGTCCCGGCCAGGAACGAGAACTCCCATTTCCGGGGATCGGAATCGGCTGCGGCCTGGCCCCGGACCGGCTGGGCGATGCCGCCCGCCAGGACCAGTGCGAGGCAACACCTGCCGAGGAAAGAAGAACGAGGAGAAGACTTTCGTGTCAGCGTGACCGGAGGCTCCGTTCGGCTCACGAATATGCGCGGCGCCCGTCCGGAACCAACGGTGGTCGAACCCCGCGGCGGCTCTCGCCGAGGATATGCAAAGGCCGTCATTCTATAACAGGAAGATGCGGGGACCGCCTCGAAAGGCGAACTGAACTATTGGCAAGCGCCAGGGCCGCGGCGTTTTCCCTCGCGGAATCGTCGATCCTTCCGCCGGGTCATCTCGTCGTATTTCTCCACTTGCTCCGGCCTGAGGAGAGCGCGAATCTGATTCCGGGCCTGTTTACGAATCTCCCTGTGCATCCGGGAGGCTTCTTCGGCCGCCCCGCGAAACCTTTTCCGAGTCGTCTCCACGATCCGGCGAACCTCGTTTTCCTGGCCCGGGTCCAGATCCAGAGCCTGATCCAGGCGTTGGAGAAACCGCGACCCGTTGCGGCGGGGCTGTCCCGGCTCTCGCGCCGGCGGCCGCCGATCCGGGCCGCCTCCGGCATGGAAGTGCGCCGGCCGGACCAGGACATGGGTCAGGACGCCGCCAACGAAGCTGCCCGAGAGGAATACGAAGATGATCCAGAAGACGGCCTTAGTTCGATTCGTCAATGATCCAACCCCCTTCCGACGACGCCCTCAAGGAATCGACGGTGTATTCCAGGGAGGCCTCCTCGGGCAGGCTCTCCAAAGGCGTCAAGCCCACGTCAACCGGCTGTGAAAACAGATAGAGCAGGATCGTGACGGCTCCCATCAGAGTGATCAAACCGGGGGCCAATTGCCGGGCAGCCCGTTCCAGGAACAGGGCGAACGGCACAACCCGCCTTTCCTCGGCCAGCCGGGCCACGGTCCGGGCAAAATGGGCCGGAGGCTCGATTTGGGGCAAGTGCTCCAGGTGAAATCGAAACAGGCGGTAGGCGCGCAATTCCCGGCGGCACCGCCTGCATGACTTCAGATGTTCCTCATCCAGGACCCCGTTCGGCTCCAGGTCTTCAAACCGAATGTGTTTCCGATTCATGGTTTCAACGTTTCTCCGCCGGAAAGGACTCGAGACAGCGCCGCAAGCAGCCGCTTGCGCGTGCGGCTGACTCGGATTCGAGCCGCCACCTGGCTGCTTCCCAGGGCCTTGGACACCTCATCATATCCGAATCCCTCCACCTCCCTGAGCAGGAATGCAGTCCGGTCCTTGTGAGACAAGCGGCGCACGAGCTGGTCCAGGAGCTTGAGGCAGGCTCTGGATTCCGCCTCCGTCATGGCGGCGGTGCCGGCGGATACGTCGTGAAGGGACTGGATTCTCCTCTCTTCTTCCTCGGTGAAGTTGGAAAACGCCTCCACCCTGGAACTCCGTCGCTTTCTCAATACGTCGCGGCATTGGTTGACCGTGATCTTGGCGATCCAGGCCTTCAAGGGGCGGCGGCGATCAAATCGGCCCAGGGAGTTGAAGACCTTGAGGAAGACCTCCTGAGCGACGTCCTCCACTTCCTGCCGCCGGCCCAATTGATGGTAGATGATGCTGAAGACCAGCCGCTCGTAGCGCTGGACGATCTGCTCGAAAGCATAAGGCGCGCCCTCGAGGCTCGCGATGACCAACTCGGCATCGGTCTTCTCCATCCTCCAACCTACAGTACGTACCGTTCGGGGCTCTGTTTCACTTCAGGCCCGGGCCGGGGACGGCCAAGTTTCCGGGCGACCAGAGTAATGATTCCGGAGCGCCGCACCACTCGTTCCAGGAGAGCGCACAGGGGCAGGATCGGCTTCAGCGAATAGTAGGGCGCCCGGGAGCCGAAGAGGCTTTCCGACCAGTTGACCAGGCTGTGCTTCAGGCAGTGAAAACCGATGATCCTGGAAAAACCGAGCCGATCCCTGACCTTGAATCCCTCCTGTTTCAGGAGCAGCGCCAGGGAGCGCGGAGAGTAGTGGAACAGGTGGCGGGGGACGTCATCGAACGCGTACCAGTGCCGGCGAAAAATTCGGGCCTGCAAGCTGCTCAGATTGGGCAGCGAGACGATGAGCCAGCCCCCTGGCCGCAGCAGATCCCGGACCCGGCGCATCACTCGCCTCGGCTCCGGAAGGTGCTCCAACACGTGCCAAAATGTGATGGCGTCGAAGGAACCCGGCCGCAGACGAGTCGAGTACAGGTCCCCGATGACGAAATCGATGCCCGGAATCCGCTCGCGGACCAGTTGGACCACTCGCCGCGAGGGTTCGACCCCGGTCCGCCGCCAGCGGCCGGAATCCAGACCCCAGAGGAACTTGCCGTCCCCGCAACCTACATCCAGCAGGGACCCTTCCCTCAAGTAGCGTTCCAGCAAGCGGACCTTTTCGGCCTCCTGACGCCAGGAACGGGCCGACACGAGTTGTCCGGACCGAAACTGCTCCACTGTCTTGACCACGTCTCCCCAGTACCCGGGAGGGTAGAACGCCATGAGGTCCTGCTCATCCGGCGCGGGCTCGGTCCGGCCAAGACCGCAGGAGCGGCAACGGAGGATTTCCCAGCTCTGGTCCGTGATCTTCCGGAGCCGGTCTGCAACGGCGCAGAAGTGATCCCAGCCACGCCCTCGACAGATGGGACAGGGATCCATGGGGATTTCCTGGCTGGTTACCGTCTCAGTCACACCACCGGACCACAGCAGCCCAGACGGCCAGGACGCCGCCATGACCTGATGATCACTGCTGTCGCTATTTCGCGGGACTCTCACCGCGGACTGCGGAAGCGGGTTTCAGTGTATCATTCGGACTGATGTATCGGGGACGCTACGCGCGACTGGTTCTGCTCCTCTTTTCCCTGCCCGTCTTCTACTACGTGGTGCAGATCTTCCGGCCGTTTCTGCTGCCGGTGGCGTTGGCCGCGGTGCTGGTGAGCCTTTGCTATCCCGCTTTCGACTTTATCCGCGGGAGGCTGAATGGCCGCAACGGACTGGCAGCGCTG
>JAPOYZ010000661.1 GCA_026706325.1 Candidatus Aminicenantota bacterium | reverse complement strand
TGTTCTTGCGGATGGAAGTCCCGTAATAGCTTTTGGCCGCAGGGGAGAATTGCGCCAGGGTCGCGGATTCCATTCCCGGTGCCGTCTCGATCCGTCGCAGAAGTTGTCGTAGGAACAGGGCGCCCCGCGTTTCGTCATACCCCTGAGTGGCCACATCGACGGACATTGTGCCCACGTTTGCCGGGTCGAACCCCAAATCCTGAGCGAGTCGATCTTCGAGCGTCCGGATGGAAAGCACGGCCGTGACCAGAAGTGCAAAGGACAATGCCACTTGGACGATGACCAGACGATGCCGCCAGCGACCATGCTGGATGCGACTGGACGCCTCTGTGGCCTTGAGTTCCGAAAAGAGGTCGATTCGGCTGGATTGAGTCGCTGGAGCGAGACCGAAGATGATGGCAGTTACCGATGAAAGGAACATAGTGAACAACAGTGTGCGGTTGTCCAGTTCCAAGCCGAAGTTCAACAGATCCGGTCGGACGAGATGGCCGGGGACCGAGAGCACACTGGTCACTGCTATGATCCAGGGTGCCACGATGGTCGCGGCGATGCCTCCGGCAAGAAAGAGTACGGTGGTTTCGGTGAGCAGGTAGCGAACCAGACGCCGCCGACTGGCTCCGGCAGCCAGCCGAATTGCCATCTCGAGCTTTCTTTCCCCGGCGCGGGAGAGAAGTAGATTGGCGACGTTGGTGCAAGCAATGAAGAGTACGGAGCCCATGATCACGGTCAGGATGATCCCAAATATCCAGAGTTGAAGGTCCGTTTGTTGGCCAGTGGTTCCCCGGTGTCCTGGAGCCAGGCGCAGGACTTGATCCTTCCAGCCGGAGTCTTCCAATTCCAGTTGGGGAACGACCGCGGCCAGACTGGATTGAGCACTTTCCGGACTGATGTCGGATTTAAGCCGTCCGATCAAGTTCAGCCACGGGGTGTTGGCCTCGTCGAGCCGATTCGGCGGCGACACTTGTGACTGCATCATTATGGGCACCCACACGTCTGTTTCCCCGGAGATTCCTTCGAAATGCGAGGGCATGACTCCCACCAGAGTGAACGGGTGACCGTTCACCTTTACAGTTTTTCCGGTAATCTCTCGATCTCCGTGAAACCGCGTTTGCCAAAGACGATCACTGATCATGGCCACCGGATGCAGTCCGGGTGCTTGCCCCTCCTCCGTTAGAAAGCCCCGGCCGACGCTGGGTTCAATCCCCAGGACCTCCGTGAAGTTGGCCGAAACCATTTCTCCTGGAAGCCTTTCCGTGAATCCATCGGCGCTGAGGTGGACTCTGAACGGGCTCCGTGCAATCAGACCCGAAAAAGCCTGGTTGGCCTCTCTGATCCTGAGGTAGGCGGGAAACGAGAAAACCTGGTTGGTGCTGCCTTGCCCCCCTTGACTGGCAGAACCGAGACTCACGATCTCGTGGGGATTCGGCGCTGGTAGTGGGCGAAATAGAAGGGTGTCGACCAGAGTGAACACTGCCGTATTCACACCGATCCCCAGAGCCAAGGTCGCAATGACGACTACTGTGAAGCCAGGTCTCCTGGCTAACGTCCGGAATGAGAGCCTGAGATCCCGGACGGTGTCTTCCAGATGGAGAAGCAGGCTGCGCGACAGTTTGTTCGGCATCGTATGGTCATCTTTGGGAGATACAGGGTCGGAAATTCCATTCATAATCAGTACGCTCCCTTCTGATCGATAGCATCCACGGTTCTACGCCGCCTCGTCCTCGTCGACGATCTGCCCGTCGAAGAGGTGGACGTTCCGCTCGGCATGTTCGGCATAGCGGGGATCGTGGGTCACGATGCAGACGGTCGACCCGTCTTGGTGCAACTCTCCCAGAAGCTCCATGACGGCTCCACCGTTCCTGGAGTCCAGATTCCCGGTAGGCTCGTCCGCCAACAGAATCGCCGGTCTGCCCACCAACGCCCGCGCCACGGCGACGCGCTGTTGTTGACCGCCCGAGAGCTGAGCGGGGTAATGGTTCATCCGGTGGGACATGGCGACCCGCTCCAGGGACTCCTCCACGCGCCGGCGCCTCTCGGCCCGTTTCAGGTTACGGTAGGTCAGCGGCAACTCCACGTTCTCGAAGACCCGGAGATCGCCGATGAGGTTGAAGTTCTGGAAGATGAATCCGATCTCCCGGTTTCGCATGTGGGTCCTTTGGGCGAAGGAGAGGCCCGCCACCGGGTGGCCATGGAGGTAGTATTCCCCGTCCGTAGGAGCGTCCAGCAGTCCCATGATGGAAAGCAGTGTGGACTTGCCGCAGCCCGAGGGGCCGGCGATGGAGACGTACTCACCCTTTCGCACTCCCAGGTGAACCCCGGACAGAGCGTGGGTCTCCACCTCTTCCGTCAGGAAGATCTTGGTGATCCCGTTCATCCGGATCAGCCATTCTTCGTTTCCGTTCATCAGTTCTCCTCCCTGGTCTGGTCTCTGCGTCTATTCCAGACGGATCCGGTCATAATCCTTCCATTGGGCCATATCGGAGAGCACCACCTGATCTCCCACCTTCAGGCCTTCCAGTATCTGAATCTCGCTGACCGAGCTGGCCCCCAAGCCGACTCGGACGCGGTGAGCATGAATCCCGTCCGGCTCGATCCGGAACAGGCTGGCGGAGCCGTCCTCCTGGCTGAACCCGGGCCGCGGCATAAAGAGCACGTCCTCCAGATGTTCCAGCTCCACGGTTCCGTCCACGCTGAGGTCCGGGCGTGCCCCCCGGGGCAGTGCTCCCTCCAACGCCACATCCACGGTCACCAGCCCCTCCTTCACCGCCGGGTCGATCCGCGAAACCTGTCCCGGGACGACACCGTTGCGGGTGTCGATCTCCGCCTTTTGCCCCACCTCCAGATCCCGCGCTTGGGTCGCCGCCACCTCGATCTCCGCCTTGAGTCGGCTGGGTTCGGCGATCCGGACCAGGTTCGTTCCTGGGGTGACCTGCTGACCCACTTCCACTTCGACTTGTTGCAGCACCCCGGAAATCCCGGGCCGGACTCGCAAGGACTCCAGCTGGCTCCTCCGCAGGGAGTGGAGCAGACGCCGCTGCTCGACTTCTGCCTCTTTGGCCTCCAGTTGGGCCTCCAGCGATTTGGAAAAGATGTCCATTCTTCTCTTTTCCAGGAGACGTTGAGTCTCCTGGGCGTCGGCTCGGCTCCGGCTGATCTTGGTATCCATTTCGGAGACCAGTCCCTCACGAAGGAGAGCGGCGTCCGCCTCCGCCTTCAGAGTCGCCTCAAGATAGTCAGACTCGACCCGGGCCAGGTCGGCCTGGTGTTGCATTTTTTCGTTTTCCAACTGGATCCGGAGATGGGCCAGCTCCGCGTCGGCCCGTTTCAACTGGCTCTCCGCATCCAGAGCCTCCTGCTCCAGTTCAGGGTTGCTCAATTCCAGGATAACCGTCTCGGGAGTGACCCGTTCGCCCGGTTGGATCAGCACTCGTTCAATGCGGCCTTGGGTGGCGGCGGGAATCCAACGGATGACCTCGGGAATCAGCTTGCCCAGGCCGCGGATGCGCCGGGTAAGGTCGCCCCGTTTGACCTCCCCCATCCAGAGGGTGGATCGGTCGACGCGGGGCGCCGCCGGTTCGAGGAGGGAAAGGCCCACGCCAATGGTGGCGATGGAGACGATCACCGACAGCAGGTAGAGAGTGTGTCTGATTTTGCGTCGGCGGGCGGCGAAGGGTCTTGGCTTGTCCATGCTGAACCTCCTAGCAATCAGTGTGCCAAGTTGAGGGCAAGAGTCAAATGTGTGTAATTCAATGACTTATACGAAAGCGGATATTTGAGTCCTAGACCCCGAGTGTCCGGTTCCGGGATCAAGTGTCCGGTATCGGACACTTGGATCATGAAGGGGAAAAGGACATCGAGTACGTAAAAATGATACAGATCAGTACGGTCCGGATGCCTTTGGACCGGCGGGATGTAGTGCTGCTCAACCACCGGAGATCCTCCCATCTAATCACGGCGGGCCAGCACGATGTCGCTGCTGTCGACGATGGTGTACATGGCCTTCTCCAGGTCGGTCACGGCCTGCTGATAGTCCACCCGCGCTCTCAGTTCCTGCACCTGCGACTGGCTCAGGTCACGTTGATACCGGAGCACCTCGAAGTTGGTGGACAGGCCGGCCTGGAAACGCTTGTTCTCCCCCTCCAACTGCGCCTCCGAGAGCTGTCGAGCAACCCGGGCCGCTTCCAGCCGCTTCCTCTGGGTGGCGATGCTCTCATAGGCATTGCGCACTTCCACGATGATCATCTGCTGCTGGTTCTTGAGCCGGCTGGCGAGTTGGCGGTCCCGGATCAGCAGGCTGGCCCTCTCCGCCTCGTTGGCACGGTTCCTCAGGGGAATTTCCACGCTGACGCCGAGAGTGTAGTTGATGTAGTCGAACCCGAAGACCTGGCCCCACGAATTTCCGAAGCCGCCGAAAAACGGATTCGACGGCTGGGGCACGTTCTGCAGACGGGTGTCGGGGACGCCGTCTCCGTCCGTATCCACGAACTCGCTCCCGAAGATTTCTCCGGCCCGGCCCGTGTTGGTCAGGCTCGCCACCAGGTCCACGGTGGGCCTACCGTCCTGTTTGTAATACTCCCGGTCCACCTCCACCTGTTCCCGGAGCAGGCGGTTCTGTTCCAGTTCGGGACGCCTCTCCATGGCCCTGGCGATGGCCTCGTCCAGCGTGATGGCCAGATCCTGGACTTGCGGAAGCTGGGTCGGGATCAGAGTCAGGTTCCAGATGGGCGCCGTCGGGTCCGGAGCCAGGTGGCGCTTGAGTCCGTTCTGGGCCGTGATGATCCGGACCTCCGACTGGATCATCTCCTGCTCCCGCGTGGCCACCTCGGCCCGGGAGGCGGTGATCTCGATGGACGCCATGACGCCGATCTGCACCCGCTTCCGGTTGTTCTCGTGCTGGATGATGGCCAGTTCCATGGACTTGCGAATGGCCTCGTAGCTCTCGATGGCGAACACCAGCTCCCAGTACTGTTTCTGCACCTGCTGGACGATCTCCGACACCTTCTGCTGAAACTGGCTGTCGCTGATCTCGGTCTCCAGGTTGTAGAGCTTGAGCTCACGCCTGGTCTGGGTCTTGCGGAATCCCCTCCAAAGCGGCTGGCGCAGCATAATGGAGAAGTTGGATCCGAATGAGGGGTTCATGAAGGAAAAGGTGCTGTTGGTGCTGAAGCGGTTGTTGTTGAAGTTCAAGGTGAGGCTGCTCCCGTTGGGCAGATTCTGCACCAGCGACGTATCGAAGTAGATCTGGTCCGTGGTGTTCACCGGGATTCCCTGACCGGCGTCCAGGATGGACCGGGAGGGATTCTCGGTGGCTGTCCAGCCCACTTGGAACCGGAGCCGGGGATCGTAGAAGCCCTTGCTTCTGAAGATATTCTGGCGGTTCAGATCCTCGTTATAGTCCTCGATGGCGATCTCCAGGTTGTTGACCAGGGCCAGACGGATGGCGTCCTTGACGCTCAACTCCCGTGCCGGTGTCTCCCGGCGCATCCGATCCGCCCACGACTCGGGACGATCGATCGCCGGCATTTCTGACAGGGCCTGATCAATGGCCGTTTTCTCTTGAGGACCAGCCCGAAGGAAAGGCACGGTCAACACGAGGAAAATCGAAAAGGTGATACCCGCAAGCAGACCGCGGCTGCGTTTGATTCTGCGTCGGCGAGCGGCGAGCGGTTTTGGGATGTTCATGCAAAACATCCCAGCAATCGGAGTGCCAAGGTGGGACGAGATCCATATCTCGTTTCAAGTCACGAGGTTAGGGAACTCCAGTACGACTGGTCACACGATCCAAGTGTCCGTTTCCGGGACAAAGTGTCCGTTATCGGACACTCTTGGCGGTGTCCGCCACTTGAAACGCCCAGATGGTCGCGTCCTGGAACAGGAACCGCAGGCGGACGGCCTTGCCCTTGAGGGAGGCGAGGGAGCGGCCCTGCCACGTCACCCGGTGGGCCAGCCCGTCCCCCCGGATCACGTCGCAGTCCTCGCGCCGGAAGCCGTCCAGCTTCTGCTCGGCGGCGCCGATATAGTGGCTCATGTGGACCTTCTTCCCGGTGTCGAATTGCTTCCCCGTGGGGTCCACCACTTCGACCCGCAGTTCACCGCCGACCTGGGCGTTGACGACCAACTCGTCCCCCTCCACCACGATGGGCCGGGTAAGAAAAGCCCCCTTTCCCTCCAGCCGCTTCCGGCTCCGAAGGCCCATGAGCCGGTCCTGCGGCACCCAGCCCAACCCGATCCGGATCTGGCGCCGGTCCAGGGGCACGTTTTTGGAGCCATGGCTGTAGCGGGCGCCGGCGTAGTAGAAGAGCATCTTCTCCCCGTGCACGATCATGGAGGGCCACCAGATGATCCGGTCGTCCCAGCTACCCTCTTCCCCCTGGGGAATGAACGCCTCTTCAGGAAAGGGATGGTCCCAGCGATACCCGTCCCGGCTGACGATCAGGTGCTGCTCCACGTCTCCCCTCACGTAGTTGTCCAACATGGAGGGGAGCCCCAGGTAGACCCCTTCGTAGCGGAACACCTTCATGCTCTCCACTTCGGGCCAGCGTTCGCTCATGGGGTGGAACACCGTCTGGCGGGGAGTCCATTTCACCAGGTCCGGACTCTCCTGGCGGACGATGTAGCGGGGACCGGTGCCGGTCTCGGGGTCCGCCTTCTCCGTCAACTGACGGTGAAACAGCACGTATTTTCCCAGGTCCTCGTCCCAGACGATGCTGGGATTCCCGCCGCCGCCCCCGCCTCGGAGTCCGCCGGGCATCTGGTGCCAGGTGAGGCCGTCGGCGCTGTAGGCCATCCCGTTCCAGCCGCCGAAACGGCCCCCGTCGCGATGGTACGGGGGAACCCCGCAGGTGAGGAACCGGCGTTCGGGCGGCCGCTGTCTCGGGTCCTGGATCAGCCGGATGGCGCCGGCAAGGGGACGGTTCCCCAGGTGGTCCGAGTGGCGCAGGACGTTGTTGTGCATCGTTCCCTGGTAGCGGACCAGTCCCAGGTCCGGCTTCACCCAGGTCACGCCGTCCTCGCTCTCGGCGTAGGCGGCGACGTTGCCGCCGGTATGCTGCTCGATCTGGTACCAGATCTTGAACTTCCGGTCCTGGGGGTCGTAGATGGCGGTGCCGAGCTGGATTCCCCAGCTCTTGCGGGCCGTCTCCTCCCAGGGTGCGTCCGCCTCCATCAGCGGGTTCGCGGGATGTTTTTCGAGCACGGCCTGGACCCGCTTCACGTTGTACCAGGCGGCGAGCAGGTGGTTGTCCACCAGGAGATGCTTCCGGTTGCCGATCTTCAGCGGCGCTTCCGATTCCAATGGCCCCAAGTGGACATGGGGCGATCCGGTATCCTGCGGGGCAGCCGTGTTCGACGTTGCGAGAAACGCAAATGCCGTCACCAGAGCAAGAGGCTTCAGATACATGTAAAAAGCAGGCCTTTCCTGTCGGAATCGGGTTAACCGGATCGGGAAGACGATCAAATGTCGTAAACGGTCACGTTCCCCTTGATGTCCACCCTGACGAACTCCTTGGATTCCTTGTGGAATGAGATGTCGATCATCCAGATGATCGCCCACAGGCCGACGGTGAAGAAACTGAGCATGAGATGCAGGATGTGATTCACCGGGGTGCCGTCGGCGACAATGGCCTGATAGTCGCCTTGGAAGACAATCCTCTTGCCCTCTTCCTGCATCCCGGCCAACTGTTGCGAGAGAAGGCGTCTTCGTTCGGCAGGTTTCAGGTACTCACTCTTGCTCAATCTGAATCTCCTTGCGGCCAGGATAGGATTCGGTTGCCGGCAAAGCCATCCGAGGAGATCTGACGCCATTCTCTCGAAAATATGCGCGGGCCGCCAGTCGAATGGCGTGGCAGCGCCGGCGGCGGGCTGATATAACACACGAGTCATGTCACAAGCGGTTGCGACATTGTGGCGCCGGGAGGTCATTCGCTTTTACCGCCAACGGGGCCGGCTGGTCGGCGCCCTGGGCACTCCCCTGGTCTTCTGGATCCTCATCGGATCGGGAGTCGGCGAATCCTTTCGTCCGGCCGCGGCGCCCGATGACCTCCACGACCCGGTCTATTTCTATCCCGGGACCATTCTCCTGATGCTCCTGTTCACGGCCATCTTCTCAACCATCTCCCTGATCGAAGACCGCCGTGAAGGATTCCTGCTCTCGGTCCTGGTGTCGCCGGTCTCCCGGGCCGGCGTGGTCCTGGGCAAGATCCTGGGAGGGGCGACCCTGGCCTTCCTGCAGGGTCTCGTCTTCCTGCTTCTGGCGCCGCTGGCGGGCATTTCCCTCGGCCTGGGACAGATCTTGTGGACGATGTGCGTCATGGCCCTGATCGCCCTCTCCCTGACCGGCCTGGGCTTCATCATCGCCTGGCAGAGCGAGTCGATCCAGGGCTTTCACGCCGTCATGAACCTGATGCTGGTTCCCATGTGGATCCTCTCGGGCGCCCTCTTCCCCTTCTCGGGGGCCTCCTCCTGGATCCAGTACCTGATGCGGATCAACCCCCTCAGCTACGAGG
>JAPOYZ010000260.1 GCA_026706325.1 Candidatus Aminicenantota bacterium | reverse complement strand
TGGAAGCTCACACTTTTCCCACAGACTTTTCCACAGGAGTCAGCGAATTCACCCTTCGAAGCGAGTCAACTGGGGGGCGTGAGGATCTCGCAGGCAGGACCGGTGGCCCGGTTGAGCTTCCGGTCAAGTGTCACCAGTGGACACCCCAACGCTTCGGCCAAAGCCACGTACCACGCGTCGTAGCTGGTCAAGTTGTTCCGCAAAGCCCACACTCGGTCGGCGAATGGAGCAAATGGGAACAAGTCCAGATCGAGCCGAAGGAGATCCCGCTGCGCACTGTTGGCCTCAAGCCTCGAGATTTCCCGGATACGTTCCAACCGGCGCAAGATGTTGCTCACCTCAGCCAGGACCAATTCCGGACCAGCCAGAGAACTCTCGGCCATCATCGACTCTGCCCACACGCCTTTGCGTCCCGAGTCGACCAGGGCCGCCACCAAAAAGGACGCGTCGACGACGATCGTCACGTCCGGTCCGCATCCCGGGCCTGCAAAATGCTGGAGGGTCGTACGCGGGTGCCCGCCGCTTCCTTCCGCTCACGAACCCGTTGAAGCCATGTGTCGAGGGAGGGCCGGGATGCGATCCGTTCCAACTCCTGACGCAGAAATTCCTGCATGGATTGGCGCCGCAACGCAGCGCGCGCCGCCAGTTCGTCCCGCACCTTTTCGGGGACACGTCTGATGGTGATCTGTACTGGCATGCTTTCATTATGACCGCATAGACATGGCTATGAAAGCACGATGCAGTTCAATCAAGGATTGTCGGCGTCACCCGTGCTCGGAGACTGTGGCTCTTGTTGGTGTTTTTCGACGCACAAATTGCGGTGAATAATTGTCCTCTGCGACGATTACAGGCCGTAATCTCCGCGGAAGCTGCGGACAATGTACATCTGCGGCCATCGCGCCACCCGGTGAGACATGCGGGTTAGAATACGAACGTGGACATGGCGAAAGCCTCCGTCACCGTCGAAGGAAGCAGGATCCGGGTGGTTCGGGGTCGTGGATCCATGATTCCCTTGACCGGAAGGGAGTGTCCGAAAGTCGAGTCACCCCTCATTTCCCCCCACGCTTTGAAATACATGGGCGTCTCGGCTCCCAAGAAAAACACAGGAGGCGGGAGAAGTTGAAGGTTCATACCGCAGGCGTGTCCCTCTCGAAAGACAACCTGGATGTCTATTGGGCGCCGGAGGGGAGGTCGGGACGGTTTTCCAACGACGCGGCCGGGTTCGATGCTCTGGTCGGAGAGATCGACCGGCGGGTCGCCTGCGTGGCGTATGTCCCCGTCAAATCGTTTCATCTCGAGTTTGAAGCAGCGTTGCAGGGCACGGGAGTGCCGTTGACGCGGTTGCACCTGCCAAAGTCGCGGAGCATTGTGCAAGCTCTGGGCCGGTGGGCCGGAACGGGCACGGCCGGTGCACGAGGTCTGGCCAAGATGGCCAAGGTCTACTGGATGAAGTCGCAAAACCTTAAGGAACTGCAGGAGGCGCGGGACTTGCTTGTTGAGGAGCGAGCGCGGCACCGCGTCCGCGGCTGGGACTTGGACCATGAATTGCTCAAGCGGCAGAACGAGGAGATGCTGCAGCAGATCGAGCGGCATCTCCCCGCCGTCGAAAAGAGGATTCACCAAGTTGTGGAAGAGGATGCCACCCTGGCTCGGCGGGTCGAGATTCTGACCTCCATTCCAGGCGTCTCGATCCTCACCGCGGCGGGCCTGATCGCCGGGCTGCCGGAACTCGGTACGCTGGATTCCAAAGCGGCGACCAGTCTGGCGGGAATGGCTCCCGTCAAGCAGCGGTCAGCCCCTCGGCGGGGTCGCCGGTCCGGAAGGCTGAGGGTCCGACGACTCTTGTATCTGTCGGCACTCTCCCTGATCCGCCGCAATCCCGATATGCGCCGGATGTACGGAGTTTTTCGCGCCCGGGGCAAGCCGCCGAGGGTTGCCCTTGGCGCCGTGCTGCGCAAACTCGTCATCCTGGCCAACGTGCTCCTCCACAAGGACTGCCTCTGGTTGCCCTCATCCGACTGGGAGGCGGCCAGCAGACGGGAGCCGTACGATGAGACGAGGGACGAGAGTACGGAATGGGATCTTGTCCGAATCTCCCAGGAGGTGGACAAGGTCCTACAGGAAAATTATGGGGAGCTCTGGATCAGGCCCCATCCTGAATCTTAGACCAGTTTCTTCTCCAGATCCCGGATGAACCTCGCCGAATCTCGCGCGATGATTTCGGGGCCGTGATCGAAGTGGAACACCTCGAGGGACACCCAGCCTGGATAAGGCAAGTCCTTCAACGCCTGCAGGACCGGCCTGAAGTCGTAGTTGCCGGTGCCCGGATGGCGGCCGTCCAGCTCGTTGATGTGGACATGGCGGATGTAGCGGTGGTGCTTCCGGATCGCCTCGCCGTGAGGCAGGGTTTCGTCGACGGCGTTGTGGGTATCGAACATGGACTGCACCGCCGGGCTGCCGATCTGATCCACGATGGCGACTGCCTCCCCCAGGTTGTTGACCACGTCGCAGAGATGCGGTGCCAGGGGCTCCAGGAGGATCCGCACTTGGCGCGCCTCGGCATCGGGCGCCACCCCGGCCAGCCCCTCGGCCAGACGGCTCCTGGCTTCGCGTCGCGTCGCTCCGTCCACCGTGTCGCGCTGCCGGGCCGATCCCAGGATCATCAGGCCGCCGTCGCCCAGGTCGGCGCACAGATCGACGAGGCCCCGGAAGTAGTCCCAGCTCTTCTCCCGCCGGAACCGGTCCGGAGTCGTCAGGTGAAGCCGGCCGGGAGACTTGAGCATGTTGTGCATTCCGACGTACAGGAGGCCCTCCGACTCGCGGATGTCCCACAATTCCCGGCGCCGGCCTGCGGAGAGGGAGTTGGGATCGTCCGAGAGCAGGTGGGGTGCGATCTCGATCCCCTCGTACCCGGTCCGGACCGCTCCCTTGCAGGCGTCGGCGAACCTCCAGCCCTGGAACGTCCCGCTGCAGACGGCGAGCCGAAACCGGTATCCGGAGGACCCGGGAGGAATTCGTGTTTCAGACTCCGCCTGGAAACGGCCGGGCGCCGGTTTCATAGCTGAAAGAGCTTCTTGGCGTTGCTGGCGTAGATCTTCTTCAGATCCGCGGCCGGCAGGCCGAGGCTGTCGATTTTCAACACGATCAGGTTGGGGTCCACCCACGGATGGTCGCTGGCGTAGAGCAGCCGGTCGGGACCGGCGAAGTCATAGCCGTACCGGATGGCCATGGCGATGGGCGAGACGGTGTCGAGATAGATCTGGCGCAGGTACTCGCTGGGCGGCCGGTTGATGTTCTCAGCACCCCGCTTGAGCACCTGGGTCTGATGATCCATGCGCCCGATCAGATAGGGCAGCGCCCCGCCCACGTGCGGACAGAGCAGCTTGAGCCTGGGGTGCCGGTCCAGGATCCCGGCCAGGATGATCCGAGCCAGAGCGATCGTCGTGTCGAACATCAATCCCAGTCCGCCCACCAGGGAGTGTCCCTTCACGGCGTCGTACGTCATGGGGTAAGCGGGATGGAGCAAAATGGGGATGCCCATCTCTTCGGCCCGTTTGAACAGGGGCCGGAACTCCTCTTCGTCAGGAAAGCGGCCCGCCAGGTTCGAGTAGAGCAGGATGCCGCGAAAGCCGAGTTGGTCCACGCAACGGTCCAGTTCCCGGAGCGACTCCTCCATGTGATGGAGCGGCAGTGTCGCCAGCCCGAAGAAACGTCCCGGATACGACTCGGCGGCGTCTCCGATGAAATCGTGCGCCAGCCTGGCCACCTTGGGGCCGTCGGCGCCGAAGCACTCGGGTCCGGGGTCGTTGATGCTGAGGGCGGCAGTCCGGATGCCGGCCCGGTCCATGTCGGCGATCTTGGCGTCCACGTCCAGGTGTTGCGGCCGGACCCGCCGGCGCCATTCCCCCGTGAGGGTGTAGTAGGCGCCCTCCTGCTCGTAGGCCCGGGGGAGCGTGTCCCGGCCCATCATGAACTCGAGGACCGGAGGTGGGACCATGTGACTCTGGGCGTCGATGCGGAAAAGGCGTCCGCCCTCACGCTCACGCTCGCTGGCCGCCGAGTTCGGAACGGTCCCGCTGCCGGTGGTATCGGAAAAACTCGTCCCGCCCGCCTGATCAGCTTGGCCGCGTACCAGATAACGGACGAGGTCATCGGTGTCGAGTGTGATCATTCCTCAACCGCCCTGCTGGCTACGGACTGCTCCATTTCATCAACGCTGATGGTGGGCCCATCATGCCTGAGCGCGCCGAAGAGCCGGGCGATGGGACGCACCGGCAGAATTCGCACCTCGGTGTCGGAGATGATGTAGCGCACCCGGTCCCCGGCCCTCAGACCGAGCGTCTCCCGCACGACTTTGGGGAGTGTTGTCTGGCCATTTCTGGTAATGGAAGATTCGATCATGGCAATTCCTGAAATCGACTTACAATATAGATTACTTACTTACTTCTATCGGTAAAGTAAGGGGAGCTTTCCCAGTAGGACGAGGGCTTTCCAGCCTCTCGGGCCCTTTTTGGTGTACTGTGGCTCTGGAGGTCGGCATCTGAAAGACGCCGCTCCAGTCGCCGCTTCCGGTTGTGTTTTCAACGAGTTAGACAAGTCCCCAAGGCAAAGTTAAAAGACGCTTGACATAACAGACAAATGTCTGTTATTCTCTCCGTTCCTGGTTTTTCCGGTCACTTTGCTGGTCAGGGAGGGAGACATGGCCTATACGCCGCCTGGGGAGACGCGCAAAAAGGTCTACGAGTTCGTGCGGGAGAGGATCCTGAACGGATCGCCGCCCACCGTCCGGGAGGTGCAGCGGGCCTTCGGGTTCCGGGCGGTCCAGTCGGCGCGCCAGCACCTGGAGGCGCTGGTGGCCGAGGGGAAGCTGGTCAAGGACTCGGGCAAGGCCCGGTCCCACCGCCTGCCGGAGTTGGGGCGGGTGCGCTCCTCCCACCTGATCCCCATGCTGGGCCGCGTCCAGGCGGGGGAGTTGACCACGGCCCTGCAGGACCCGGGCGATTATCTCCTGGTGCAGAAGACCCGCTTCGACGACCGGGAGCTTTTCGCCCTGACCGTTCAGGGGGAGAGCATGCTCCAGGCCGGCATCCTGCCGGGAGACACCGTGATCGTCCGCCGGCAGCCGGCTGCCAGGCCGGGGGAGATCGTGGTGGCCCTGGTGGGGGAGGAGGCGACCGTCAAGCGGTACCGGGAAAAGAAGGGCCGGGTCGAGCTGCATCCTGAAAACGATGCCTTCGAGCCCATCGTCCCCCGGGAGGACGGAGAGCCGTTCTCGATCCTGGGCAAGGTCATCGAAGTCAGAAGGAACCTGGAGTAAAGGAGGAAACATGTCAGCCTTGCAAGCCATCGATCTGCGGGGTCTCAGGACCCATCTCGATTGGGCGGCGGCAACGCCCCGGACGGAAACGCCGCTCTGGTCCCGGGAGCAGTTGGCCGGCCGCCTCTGCGAACTCTCCTCGATCTCCGGAGCCGCGCTGCTGACGTCCGCCTTTCGCCTGGTGCTGGATGCACAGATGGAGGAGGAGCCGGCAGCCTGGATCGCGGCCGGGCCGGACACCTTCTTCGTCCCGGACGCGGTTGAGAGCGGCGTGGACCTGGACGCCCTGGTGGTGATTCGCGTCCCCGACGCCCAGTCCGCGGGGCGTGCGGCGGACCGGCTTCTGAGGTCGGGCGCCTTCGGCCTGATCGTGATGGATCTGAACTTCAACCCCACCATTTCCGTACCCCTGCAGACACGCCTGGCCCAGCAGGCGCGGACCCACGATGCCGCCCTCCTCTGCCTGACCTCCAAGGCTCGGAGCGCGCCTTCGCTGGGGTCCATGGTCTCGCTGCGGGGGCAGACCTCCTGCCGCCGTCTGGAGGTCGACCGCTTCCGGTACCGGATCGAGATCCTGAAGGACCGGCTTCATGGCCCAAGTTGGAGCCACACCGAGGTCTGCCGTGGACCGGACGGCCTGCATTAACATCTGGGCCCTGCCGCTGCAGCTCCTGATGAGGAGGCATCCGGAGTGGAGGCAGAGGCCGGTGGCGGTGGTGGAGCAGGAGAAACCCCAGAGCCCCATCCTCTGGGTCAACTCCGCGGCTGCGGGGTCCGGCATTCGGCCGGGGATGCGCTATGCCTCCGGCCTCTCCCTGGATCGGAACCTGTGTGCGGGCACGGTGTCCGGGAAGGAGATCGAGTCCGCGGTCCGGCAGGTGCACGAGCTGCTGGCCGATTTCAGTCCCGGGGTCGAGCCCTCCCAAGACGAGCCCGGGGTCTTCTGGATCGATGCCGGCGGACTCGACAAGCTTTACGGCTCTTTCGAGAACTGGACCCGGCAGATGGCCGTCCGCCTCTCCCGGGAGGAGTTGCCGGCGAGCATCGTGGTGGGCTTCAGCCGTTTCGGCAGCTATTCCATCGCCAAGGCGGAGAATCGGGTGACGGTGCTCCCCTCCTTCGAGATGGAGGAGGTCTGCAGCCGCAAGGTGCGCCTGCAGCACCTGGGGATCGATCCGGGCTTGCGCGACCGGTTGGAGAAGCTGGGGATTCACACCGTCGGAGACTTCCTGGATCTTCCCCAAGGTACCATCGCCCGGCATCTGGGCCAGGAGGCCTGGACCCTCTACCGCCTGGCGGCGGGCGAGCTTTCGCTGCCGCTCCAGCCCCGAATGATCCCCGAGCCTCTCCGTGTCCGGACGGAACTGGAGGAGCCTGAATCCAACGCGGCAAGACTCCTTTTCCGGATCAAGCAGTTGCTGGACCCCTTGCTGATGGCGGCGGCGGACAGGAGCCAGAAGGTGTCCGTCCTCCGGTTGCAGCTTCTGCTGGAGGACGGGGACCGCCGCCTCGAGCAGATCCAGCCGGCCCGGCCCACCTTGAAAGTTTCGGTCCTGCTGGACTTGGTCCGTTTGCGCCTGGAGAGCCTCTCCCTGCCGGTTCCTCCGGTGGAGCTCTCCCTGGAAGTGGAGGGGGTGTCCGCCTCTCCCCAAGTGCTGAGCCTCCTGCAACGGAATCCGCGCCGGAACCTGGAGGCGGCCCTGCGCGCTCTGGCCCGGATCCGGGCCGAGTTCGGCCCCGACTCGGTGCTCTCGGCCCGGCTCAAATCGGGGCATCTGCCGGAAGCCCGTTCCGAGTGGCGGCCCTTGGAGAAGCTCAAGGCGGCCAATCCCCGTTCGGTCTCCCTGCGCCCCCTGGTGCGGCGCGCCCACGCCCGCCCCCGGCCCCTGAAACGGTCTCTCTTGGAGTCGGCGGGCCGCTGGAAGCGATCCCCGGGACTGGGACATCTGCTGGGCTATCTCATCAACGGAGGATGGTGGAGCCGCGAGGTCCGGCGGGACTACCGGTTCGTCGACACCGGCCGGGGCGAGATCCTCTGGGTCTACTACGACCAGAAAAGGCGGCGCTGGTACGCACAGGGCCGAGTCGAGTGAGGAGCGGCGGTTTTCTTACCGCCCGGAGGGGCGACTTTCCTGTCGCCCACTGGAGGGGCGGTTTTCCTACCGCCCATTCTTCCTTCCCCTGATTCCCTGATGCGCCCATTTTCCCCTTCCCCCGTCTCCCACTGTCCTGCCGTGACTCCGGAGTCCGGCGGCAAGAAAGCCGCCGTTCCCAACCGGCGGCAAGAAAGCCGCCGCTCCCAGTCGGCGGCAAGAAAGCCGCCGCTCCAGTCCGGCGGCAGGAAAGCCGCCGCTCCCCAGCCCTACGTCCCCCTCTGGTGCAAGAGCAACTACTCCTTCCTGGAGGGGGCCAGCCATCCCGAGGAACTGGTGGAGGCCTGCCGGGAGCAGGGGCTTTCCGCCCTGGCCCTCACCGACCGCAACGGGGTGTACGGGATCGTCCGCGCCCACGTCCGCGCCCGCCGCTTGGGCATCCACCTGATCGTGGGCTCCCAGGTTGACCTCCGGGACGGATCGGAGCTTCTGCTGCTGGTCCAGGACCAGGAGGGCTACCGCAATCTCTGCCGCCTGTTGACCGGCGGGCACCTCCGTTCCTCCAAGGGAGAATGCCGTCTGGGTTGGCGGGAGGTCTGCCGGCACAGCCCCGGCCTGATCGCCCTCTGGGGGATCCCGCCGCCGGACTTCGGGTCTCACGCCCAGACCGAACCGGAACCTGTCCTGGAGCGGCTCCAAGCCGCTTTTCAGGATCGCCTCCACGTCTTGATCCCCAGACACCGCCGGGCGGAGGAGGTGCTGCGGGAGGTCCGTCTCCGGGAGTTGGCGGAACGTTTCAGGTTGCCCACGGTCGCCGCCGTGGAGGTGCTCTACCACTGTCTCGGACGGCGCCGCCTGCAGGACGTCCTGACCTGCATCCGGGAAGGAGTGACCCTGCCCGCGGCCGGCCGTCTCATCCGGCCCAACGATCAGCACGCCCTGAAGAGTCCGGACGATCTGGCCCGCCTCTTTGCCGACGATCCCGAGTCGGTCAAGCGGACCCGTGAAGTGGCCGCCCGGTGCTCCTTCTCGCTCCAGGAGCTGCGTTACCGCTATCCCCTGGAAAGCCTGCCGGAGGGAATGGACTCCAGCCAGTACCTGCGCCGGCGGACCTTCGAAGGGGCCGAGCGC